>JAUNVC010000058.1 GCA_030537875.1 Tissierellia bacterium
CACTTTATTCCTCTGATATAATGACTGTATCGGAGGTGTATTTATGAAACTCGACAAAAAGAATCTCAAATCCTATATCCTAATCTTTCTAGGTATTAACCTGGTGGCTTTGGGAATGTATTTCTTCCTCATGCCGAATAATCTAGCCGTCGGTGGTGCCAATGGTTTGGCCATCGTACTCTCAAAATTTATCCCCCTCTCTGTGGGAACCCTTATGTTTGCCATCAACGGAATCTTATTCATTTTGGCATTTCTCTTGGTGGGGCCAGCCTTTGGAGCAAAAACCATCATCGCCAGTCTGGGAACCTCTGGAATGGTTTGGATTTTAGAGTTTATCTTTCCAAATCCGGCTCCCCTATCTGGAGACATACTTCTAGAACTCTTCTTTGGTGTTATCATATCTGCCGTGGGAATAGGTATTGTCTTTAACCAAAATGCATCCACCGGTGGTACCGATATTATCGCTAAAATTATAAATAAATTCACGGGAATTGACCTGGGACGAGGCGTTCTCTATTCTGACTTTGCCATCACCCTAGCTGCAGGAGCTGCTTTTGGAAGCAAAATCGGACTTTATTCCCTCTTTGGTGTCATCATCAACGGAATCATCATAGACTTCACCATCGACGGGATGAACCTCAATAAAGAAATTACCATTATCAGCAAAAAACCTGAGAAAATCATCAACTTTATTCACAATAATCTACAACGTTCCTGTACACTTTACGATGCCCAAGGCGCCTATAGCAAGACCGATCTAAAAGTCATCGTGGTGCTTTTGGATCGACGTTCTTTCGTTCTCCTAAAGAACTTCATCAAAGACAATGACCCCTCCTCCTTTATCTGGATTAAAAATGCCAGCGAAGTGTTGGGAGAAGGCTTCCGTAGCATTTTAGAATAATTTAAGATAAAAGAGGATGAAAAAAAGAAGGCCATGGCCTTCTTTTTTGTTATTTCACCAGCTGTATCAATCTCTGAAGAATCGCCGCCAATTCTCCACGGCTGATTGTTGTTTCCGGTCCATAGATTTGTGCATCATGGCCAGTAACAAGGCCATAGCCATCCATGGCTTCTACTGCTTGGATACTCCATTCCGGTATGAGATTTTTGTCCCCATATTGGAATGGTTTTGTTATTTCACCTTGCAATTGAAGGAAGGATAGGAATCGTTCCATGAAAAGTGCCATCTCCTGTCTTGTGACGAGCTTTTCTGGTAGGAAAGTACCTTGATCCGTTCCCTTGGCAATTCCCTTCTCTGTGGCCCAAAGGACAGAGGTATAGAACCAATCATCTTCTTTTACATCTGTGTGGGGATTCATGTGTCCCGTCAATTCCTTATCTCTGCTGAGTCGATAGAAAAGTTCCACTACCATGGATCTTGTAATGGAGAGGTTGGGTTCAAAGAGACCTTCTCCCGTTCCCTTCAAAATCCCTCTCGACGCCAAATCTCTAATAGCAGCTTCATAGGAAGTTCCATTGATATCCTTAAAGTCCACCGGTAGTGTGGGCTCAGGAACGATAATCTTGGTCTCTTTTTGTTCCACAGGGTCCTCTGTCTTCGCAATGATATCCACTACTCTATCTTTCGTATCTGTATTCGCCTTTCTATCCTTGGGCTCAGGTTTTGGTTCATAGGGTTTGGGGAAAGGATAGATGGGTGTTGGAGTGGGCGTCGGTGT
>JAUNVC010000006.1:0-65818 GCA_030537875.1 Tissierellia bacterium
TGAAAAAGGAGATATAATGAAAGTTTTGATTGTTGGTAAGGGGTGTAGAGAATACGCTCTAGGATACAAAATAAAAGAGCAGCGTGGAGATGGCGTAGAACTTTTTTTTGCACCCGGCAATGGAGGCACGGCACGGTTAGGAAAGAATACCAGAATCCCCGAAAAGGAAATAGCAAGCTTAATCAAGTTTGTTGAAGAAGAAAAAATTGATTTAACCATTGTCGGTCCAGAGGCGCCTCTTGTTGATGGAATTGTCGATGCCTTTGAAAGGGCAGGACAGAAAATTTTTGGACCCAACAAAAAAGCGGCACAAATCGAGGGGTCAAAGGAATTCATGAAAGAAGTCCTAGGAAAATCATCCATTCCCACTGCCCAATATGAATCTTTTATTGAGCCAGAACTTGCCATTGACTATGCAAAGAAATTACGGGATGAGAATCCACAAAATAGAGTGGTGTTAAAAGCGGATGGCCTTGCAGCGGGGAAGGGAGTCCTCATTGTATCTTCCGATCAAGAAATTGAAAACGGTGTACGAAACGTACTAGAACAGCGTATTTTCGGTTCACAAAAGCTTTTGGTGGAAGAGTTTTTAACGGGTTTTGAAACTAGCCTTATAGGGTTTTGTGATGGAAAAACCATCCGTCTGTTCCCGCCTGTACGAGATCATAAAACAATTTTTGAAGGGAACAGGGGCCCCAATACAGGAGGTATGGGAACCTTTGCTCCAGATATGGAAGCAACTGTCTATGAAAAGGAGATTGAAAAAGAAATCGTTCGTCCTTTTATCAAAGCCCTGCAAAAATCAAAATTAGATTATCGTGGAATTGTATTTTTTGGACTCATGATCAATGAAAAAGGACCTAAGGTTCTAGAGATTAATGCTCGTTTTGGAGATCCCGAAACCCAATCGTTGATGCTTTTACTAGAAAGTGATTTGATTGATCTTATGACACACACCATAGATCAAACACTCAAAGAAACTTCCCTTGAAGTTAGAGATAAGAAAGTTGTGAACGTTGTTCTTGCCAGTGGTGGCTATCCCGATTCCTACGAAAAGGGAATGGAAATTTCTGGCACAGAGGGAGTAGATCATGCCACAATTTTTTATGGTGGCGTAAAAGAAGAAAAGGGAAAACTCTTTACCGATGGTGGAAGGGTGCTATCCGTTGCTGCCAGTGGAGATGATTTTGAAATGGCCAGAAACTTGGCCTATAAGGGTATAGAGGCCATCTCGTTTCATGATTGCTACTATCGCAGAGATATTTCACCGGATGTACAACGGGTGTATGTATGGAAGAAGGAAGAATATGATGTGCCTACCCACGGTATAAAGAAGTTGACAGAGGAACTCGGCATTCATCCGACAGGAATTCAGTATTACAAAAGATATGATCTAGAAGGTTTGAATGACATAGAATTAGATACTATCAAAGATACCATTCTTCGTGAACCGCCGGTGGATCATATTGCCATGGGACTAGATGCACTAAAGTTGCAAAAGACATTTGAAACAGCTATTGTTAGAAAGTACAAGAAGGGGCAATTTGATCAGAGGTTGAAGGGACTTCTTGATACCATTCAATCGGTTCTACCTGGAGCTCAAGTGCATGGTATTTGTGAAGAAGTGTTTACGTTCGAGGGAATCAACAGCGAAGAAAGACAAAAAATTAAGGATGCCCTCATCAATCCTGTGGATCAAGAAGAAGGAATTTTAATTGAGATACCTGCAACTTTAGATGTCCAAGCTCCTAAGAATATACAGGTGGATGTCTATGAAGGGTTTATCGATTTCAAAGAAAAGGAATTGGAAGACTTTTACAATGAGTTAAACCCTGCCATGGATATTGAAGATTTAAAGGTTGTGCAAAACTATTTTCAATCTGAAGATCGCAATCCCACGGATACAGAGATGGCAATGCTTGACACCTATTGGTCAGATCATTGTAGACATACCACTTTCTTTACAGAGTTAACCGATATTCAATTCGCGGATGAAACACCCAGAGATAAGATCATTCAACAGACCTATGAATCCTATTTGCAATTGAAAAAAGATGCCAAGGATTCAAAACCAGTTTCATTAATGAATTTGGGTACCATCCATGGAAAAGCCATGAGGAAGAGAGGTCAACTAAAAGATGTGGAAGTGTCAGATGAAATCAATGCTTGTACATTGATCATCGATGCACATGTTGATGGACAAGATCAAGAATATTTGCTCTTCTTTAAAAACGAAACCCACAATCACCCCACAGAGATCGAACCATTTGGAGGAGCCCAAACCTGTCTTGGTGGCGCTATTCGAGATCCCTTATCAGGACGGGGATACGTGTATCAAGCGATGCGCATCACAGGAGCAGCTGATCCCATAGAAGACCAACCCATGGAAGGTAAACTTCCTCAAAAGAAAATTATCCAAGATGCACTTCGAGGGTATTCTTCCTATGGAAATCAGATAGGCCTTGCCACGGGCTATGTGGAAGAACTTTTTCACCCAGGATTTAAAGCTAAAAGAATGGAAGTCGGTGCCGTGATGGGTGCTGCGCCTAGAAAATATGTCAAGAGATTGCAGCCTGAGGAAGGCGATGTAATTGTTCTACTGGGTGGACGGACAGGACGAGATGGAGTAGGTGGTGCCACAGGTTCTTCCAAGAGTCATACCGTGGAAAGTATAGAAGAGGCGGGTGCTGAAGTTCAAAAAGGCCATGCACCCACAGAACGAAAAATTCAAAGATTGTTCCGTAGAGGAGAAGTGAGTTCCCTCATTAAAAAATGCAATGACTTTGGTGCCGGTGGTGTGTCGGTTGCCATTGGGGAATTGGCGGATAGTCTTGATATATATCTTCATCGTGTACCACTCAAGTATAGTGGACTTACTCCGAGAGAAATTGCAATTTCTGAATCTCAGGAGAGAATGGCAGTGGTCATTGACAGGGAACACCTTGATGTATTCTTGCAATATGCCGCTGAGGAAAATTTAGAAGCAACCCATGTGGCGGATGTAACCAATCACGGCAGAGTTCGTATGTACTACGAGGATGTTTGTGTCTGCGACATGAAAAGAGAATTTCTCAACTCGACAGGTGCGAAACGCTCGCAAGATGTGGAAGTCACTTCCATGGGAACTCCAAACTATTTGCAACCGCAAAATCGTGTCTTTGATGAAAAGAAACTTGAAGAGCTTTTATCCGGACTTCAACTCAGTTCTAGAAAAAATATGTTGGAAAACTTTGATTTCTCCGTAGGCAGATCCACAGTTGTGGCACCCTTGGGAGGGAAGAATCAATTGACACCCATTATGGCAATGGTTGCAAAATTACCTTCGGTCACCGATGATACGGATACGGTTTCTTATATGAGCTATGGATATATTCCCCAGCTTGCAGAAGAAGATCCCTTCTTAGGTGGTTATTATGCTGTTATGAGTTCCTTGTGGAAAGCCGTTGCTGCAGGAGCACCATTGGAAACCATTCGCCTTTCTTTCCAAGAGTATTTCCAGAAATTAGGAGAAGATAAGAGAATCTGGCAGAAACCCTTTGTATCCTTATTGGGGGCACTGAAAGCAACCATGCTAACAAATACACCTCCCATCGGAGGAAAGGATTCCATGAGCGGGACCTTTGAGGATCTTCATGTTCCTCCCACACTCATTTCCTTTGCCGTAGGCTATGGAAGCAAGAAACATGTGGTGACCAGTGAAATGAAGGGGAGTCTAAAGATTGGTTTGATTCAACCAAACTTTGATGAGACAGGACTCCCAACAGATGCATCTGTGACCGAAACTCTGACCATGTTACAAAGAGAAATTCAATCGGGCAATATTCAAACAGCATATGTGGTGGATCGAGATAGTGTGGATACGGCACTTATGAAAATGAGCTTTGGAAATGACATTGGGTTTGAGGTTGAAATGAGCGATGATGTGCTACAATCCATGAATCCATTACGAATTTTGGTAGAATATGAAAGAGATGTGCCAGGGATTGAACCCATGGGCAAATCCGGCGGACAGGAATGTATCATCAATGGTCAAACACTGGATTATCATCGTTTGAAACACTCCTTTATCCATGGAATGGATCCAGTATATGGAACGGATGACGTCACTGAGGGGAAAGATATATTTTTCAACAATGAGCGAAAAAGAAGAGTCAAGAGCACAAAACCCACCGATGTGGTGAAGGTTGTTATTCCCGTATTTGAAGGTACCAATAGCGAATATGATTCTGCATTGGCATTTCGTAGAGCGGGTGCCGTGGTAGAAGAATGCATCATTCGAAATCTGGATTCCGAGGTACTTCAAGATTCATTGGACACCTTTGCAGAAATGATTAAAAGGAGCCAAATATTGTTTATTCCTGGTGGATTTTCAATGAGTGATGAACCAGATGGATCTGCAAAATTTATTGCCAATGTATTACGCAATAAAAAAGTTAAGTCGGCCATAGAATATTTGTTGGATGAAGAAGGACAGGATGGCTTAATCTTGGGGATATGCAATGGTTTTCAGGCGCTTGTAAAAGTAGGTCTACTGCCGTACGGCAAGTGTGTTGATTTGAAAGAAGATGATCCCACCTTGACATTTAATAGAGTGGGTCGCCATATATCTAAGATCATTCCTACAAAAGCAACAACTTTAGACTCTCCTTGGTTACGTCATATAAAACGGGGTGAAGTCTATCATGTGCCAATTTCTCATGGAGAAGGAAGATTTGTTGTGGATGAAAAGCTATATGAAGAACTTAAAAAGAACAACCAAATTGCTTTCAAGTATTTGGAAAATCCCAATGGATCTGCCTATGACATTGAGGGATTGATGGATCCCTCTGGAAAAATTCTCGGGAAAATGGGCCATTCTGAAAGAGTATCAGAAGATACTTACGTAAATTATCCCGACGTAGAGATAGAAGATTTATTTTCAGCAGGAGTGGAATTTTTTGCCAAAGATGGAGAATAAAAGATTTTGAACTAGAAGAACCCCTGTGGGTAGAAACCCATAGGGGCTTTTTGTGTACCGCATAGGAGAGAAAACAATAAAATCTCCTAATCATAGTAAGTTTGTGGTATAGATAAATATTTTTAGGGATAGTGGTCATTTTAGTATCACCAAACCTATCCAATAGAGGAATTATTTATGAAATTTTCAGCGTGTTTATCATCTTTAATTCCTTCATTATATCTTTTGATGATAAGGACTTGGTATTAGATGAAATGAAAAATATCTGCAATCAAAAATCCTTCTTCCATCACAGAAGAAGGATTTTTAAAATTATTTTTCTTCTTTAATTGCAGCTTGTGCTGCGGAAAGCCTTGCAATGGGAACACGATAGGGGGAACAGCTCACATAATCCAATCCTATGGATGCACAAAACTCAATGGAGTGAGGATCTCCACCATGTTCTCCACATATACCGACGTGAAGATCTCTGTTGGCTCCTCTTCCAAGTTTCGTCGCCATAGCAATGAGTTTACCCACGCCCTCCGTATCCAGGGTTTCAAAGGGTGAAACTTTATATATATTATGGGAGATATAGTCGCTGATATATTTCCCACTGTCATCTCTTGAGTATCCAAAGGTCATTTGGGTCATGTCATTGGTTCCATAACTAAAGAAATCGGCTTCCTCTGCAATCTCATCAGCCAATAGAGCAGCTCTTGGAACTTCAATCATGGTTCCGATAAGAATGGGAATACGTTTTCCTTGTTCTTGGAAAACCAGTTCAATCTCTTCCTTGATCTCACTTTTTACAAAGGCAAGTTCTTTTCTATCACCGATGAGTGGAATCATTATTTCAGGATGAACCTCACATCTATCGCAGATTGAAAGCGCTGCTTCCACAATGGCCCGTGCTTGCATCCTGTAAATTTCTGGATAACTAACGGCTAAACGAACGCCACGATGCCCCAACATTGGGTTAAACTCTTTCAATTCTTCAATGCGATCCTTTAATACAACGGGCTCGATATTCATATCTCTAGCGATGCCTTCAATATCTTCATCCTTGGTTGGCAGAAACTCATGAAGAGGTGGATCCAATAAACGAATGGTTACGGGATACCCAGCCATGGATTCCAGGATACCAGCGAAATCCTCTCTCTGGTACGGAAGAAGTTGCTCCAGTGCATCTTCTCTTTCGTTTTTGTTACCTGCAAGAATCATTTTTCGCACAGTTTTAATCCTCTTTTCATCAAAGAACATGTGTTCTGTACGACAAAGGCCAATTCCTTCCGCTCCAAACTCTCGAGCAATTTTTGCATCCTTCGGTGTATCCGCGTTGGTTCTTACGTTTAGTTTTCTCGCCTTGTCGGCCCACTCCATAAAGGTTTCAAAGCTTCCACTTAATTGAGGCTCAATCTTCTTAATTTCACCAACATAAACGTTTCCGGTGGTTCCGTCAATGGATATGATGTCATTTTCTTTGATTTCCAGCCCACTCTTTGACTTGATGATATGATTCTTTTCATCAACCCGGAACTCGCTGCATCCTGCAACACAACATTTTCCCATACCCCGCGCTACAACAGCTGCGTGAGAGGTCATACCTCCACGGGCAGTAAGGATTCCCTCTGCTAAAACCATTCCGTCAATGTCTTCTGGGGAGGTTTCTTCTCGAACTAAGATGGTCCGAATGCCTTCGGCGTGTTTTTTCTTTACTGCCTCCGGCGTAAAAGCGACCACACCTGATGCAGCACCAGGGGAAGCTGGTAATCCCTTTGTAATGGGAGTCACACTCTTAAGTTGCTCAGGATCAAATTGATAATGCATCAATTGATTTAAGGATTGAGGATCCAACATGAGCAGGGCTTCCTCTCTTGTAATGAGACCCTCGTTTACCATGTCCACAGCAATATTCAACGCAGCTTTACCGGTTCGTTTTCCATTTCTGGTTTGGAGGAAATACAACTTTCCGTCTTCAATGGTAAACTCAACGTCTTGCATATCCTTATAATGTTTCTCTAGATTGCGAATAATATCCACAAATGTGTAATATATATCCTCATTTACTTTTTTCAAGAAGGATATATCATTGGGGGTACGAATGCCTGCAACGACATCCTCTCCCTGTGCATTCATGAGAAATTCTCCAAATAATTCATTTTCACCTGTAGCAGGATTTCGAGAGAAACAAACACCGGTACCACTTTCTTCTCCCATATTTCCAAATACCATAGATTGTACGTTTACGGCAGTACCTAAAGTATCATCTATTCTATGAAGACGTCTGTAAGTAATGGCCCGTGGATTCATCCAACTTTTGAAAACGGCGGTGATGGAAAGTGTGAGTTGTTCCACTGGATCCACTGGGAAGTCTTGTTTTTTATGTTTTTTGTAGACTTCTTTATAGCGTCGAACAATCTCATGAAGTCCTTCCAAAGAAAGATCACAATCGTTCTTTGCGCCTTCTTTTTCTTTTATCTCTTCCAAGATGTCATCGAATTCATATTTTGGAATTTCCATGGCTACATCGGAAAACATTTGGATAAATCTTCTATAACTGTCCCAAGCAAAATGAGGATTTCCGGATTTATTAGCTAAGGCCTCGACGGTTTGATCGT
Source organism: Tissierellia bacterium (assembly GCA_030537875.1). Taxonomy (GTDB): domain Bacteria; phylum Bacillota; class Clostridia; order Tissierellales; family Peptoniphilaceae; genus Ezakiella. The sequence continues at coordinate 7,558 of JAUNVC010000006.1, forward strand.
TCAATCCAAGGTTTAAGATGGTATCCATCATTCCAGGCATGGAAACAACGGCACCGGATCGAACAGAGAAGAGTAGAGGATTGGTATGGGATCCGAACTCTTTTTGTGTACTTTTTTCTACTTTTTTAATCATTTCAAAACATTGATCCATAAGACCATCAGACAGAGCTTCTTGGTTTGCATAAAATGCTTTACAAGCTTCTGTGGTGATGATAAATCCTGGAGGAACAGGTATACCTAGATTGGTCATCTCAGATAAGTTCGCACCTTTTCCTCCTAGTAAAGATCGCATTGAAGCATTGCCTTCATCAAAACTATACACGTATTTTTCCATACATCCTCCTTATTTTCCGATTCTATTCTTTATAAATTCTGCCGCTTCTTCTATGGAATAATCATCCATTGAAAGGATGGCAATCCTCAACTGATGATATATGTCTTGAACGTACTCCAATTCGGAGAATACACGCTCAAGAGAGCCATAATTTGATTCCAGTCCTAAAAACTGTTCCCTAGTTTTTCGAATTTGCACCAGAGATTCGGGTTTTCGAATCAACCCAATTATCTTTTTTCGTGGCAAGTCAGCCAATTTCCTATTCCATGGGATTTCTGGAACCAATGGTATGTTGGCAGCTTGAATACCCAAATATCCTAAATAATAGCATAGGGGAGTTTTTCCCACTCGAGAAGGACCGAGAATGATACAATCTGCAGTTTCAATGTCCTCTATAAGTTTCCCGTCATCATATCTTTCATTGAATTGAAAGCAATCAAAATTCATGGCTTCACCTCGCTTCTAATTATAGCATAAATTTGATTTTTTTCCATAGATGTTTTCCTAAGGGAATCAGCCTAGGAGTTTATCTTGAATAAAAGTGTTAAAAATGGTATACTTAGATAGATTTTTATAGTAGATGGGAGTTATCAAATGGAACGAAAGCCTAAAAAAATAAATGAATTGAATCAGCAGGAATTAAACGGAGAATCGAAACCTACAGATGTGAAAAAAGAAGTTTTTGAATGGATAAAATCCCTAGGTTTTGCCGTTGTAGCTGCCGTCTTAATTACACGGTATGTATTTACATTTACTGTGGTGGATGGGGAGAGCATGTTTCCCACCTTACACAACAAAGATCGATTGATTGAATTGAAGATTGATAAGTATATTCGCTCCTATTCCTATGGAGACATTGTGGTTATCAAAGATAAAGTACAAACAATGAACAACTATTATGTCAAAAGAATCATTGCGATGCCTGGCGATACAATCAAGATTTATGCTGGAAACGTATATCTTAATGGATCTTTATTGCAAGAACCATATATCTATTCGACGGAATTTGGCACGCAGGGAGACTTGGAAGTGACCTTGAAAGAGGATGAGTACTTTGTCATGGGAGATAACCGTAAGTGGGGAGCCAGTCGTGACTCAAGAATTTTTGGTCCTGTGAAGAAAAAGAGCATTGGTGGCAGATGTGTTATTATCATGTATCCTCTGGACCGTATAGGAGAATTAAAATAAAATGGATAGAAGTTTAATACGAAATTTTTCAATCATTGCACATATAGATCACGGGAAGTCGACTTTGGCAGATCGTCTCTTAGAGGTTACCAAAACCGTACAACAACGGGATTTAAAAGCTCAATTGTTGGACAGCATGGATTTGGAAAGAGAACGGGGAATTACCATCAAGTTAAAGGCAATACGCATTTTGTATGATAGCAAAGATGGGAAAACATATACGCTGAATTTAATTGACACACCTGGACACGTGGACTTTAACTATGAAGTTTCACGTTCCTTGGCTGCTTGTGAAGGTGCAGTTTTGGTAGTGGACGCAAGTCAAGGTGTGGAAGCACAAACTCTGGCCAATGTATATTTGGCATTGGATCAGGACTTAGAAATTTTGCCCGTTATCAATAAAATGGACTTACCTAGTGCGAGACCAGAGGAAGTGAAAACGGAGATAGAAGATCTCATCGGTTTAGATGCAGAAGATGCTCCCTTGATTTCAGCAAAGACAGGATTAAATATAGAGGATGTATTGGAGGCCATCGTTCAGAAAGTGCCTGCACCTGAGGGGGATGATAAAGCACCATTGAAGGCCTTGGTTTTTGATTCCTATTATGATCAGTATCTGGGCGTAGTATGTTATATTCGGGTATTTGAAGGAAGCATACGTGCTGGTATGGAGATTAAAATGATGGCCACGGGTAAAGTATTTGAAGTGACAGAAGTGGGCATAAATAACACTACCATGCTCAAAGTTCCTGAATTGAAGGCCGGAGACGTAGGCTATTTTACCGCAGCAATCAAAGAAGTAAAAGATGCACGTGTAGGTGATACGGTGACGGATAATGCCAATCCAACGGCGGAGAGTCTACCCGGATACAAAAAAGTCGTACCCATGGTATATTGCGGTATCTATCCAACGGATGGGCAAGATTATAATACGGTTCGGGAAGCCCTTGAAAAGCTACAAGTCAATGATGCATCCTTGGTCTTTGAACCAGAGACTTCCAAGGCTCTTGGATTTGGTTTTCGATGTGGATTTTTGGGTCTTCTTCATATGGAAATTTTACAGGAAAGAATGGACCGTGAGTTTGATTTAAACATTATTGCTACGGCACCAAGTGTCATTTACAAAGTTCATAAAACCGATGGAACGGTTGAGAATATACAAAACCCAACGAATTTACCGAAAGAAAGTTTAATTGACTATATTGAAGAACCCATGGTCGATGCTGAGATTATGGCACCCCAAGAATATGTGGGTAACATCATGGAGATTTGTATTGACAGACGTGGAGAATACAAGGGGATGGAATATTTGGACGAGCGCAGAGTGATGATTCGTTTTAAAATCCCCTTGAATGAAGTTATCTATGATTTCTTTGATGCTCTGAAATCAAACACAAAAGGCTATGCTTCCTTGGATTATGAATTGGCAGGGTATCAGAGAAGTGATTTGGTGAAATTAGATGTACTCATCAATGGAGAATTGGTTGATGCTTTTAGTTTAATTGTTCATGAAAGCAAGGCCTATACAAGGGGGCGTGACATCGCAGAGCGCTTAAAAGATGTCATTCCAAGACATCAGTTTGCGGTACCCATCCAGGCTGCCATTGGTTCTAAAATCATTGCCAGAGAAACGATTCGTGCTCTTCGCAAAGACGTATTAGCCAAATGTTATGGTGGAGACATATCTAGAAAGAAAAAACTACTAGAGAAGCAAAAAGAAGGAAAGAAAAAAATGAGGTCCGTTGGTAGTGTAGATGTACCACAAGAAGCGTTCCTCGAAGTTTTGAAATACAAAGAAAAATGAAAAAATTAGGCATTTATATACACATTCCCTTTTGCAAACACAAGTGTACCTATTGTGATTTTTTGAGTTTTATACCTCGAAACGAGGATAGAATGGAGATGTATTGTAGGTATCTTGTAAAAGAAATTGCACTCTACAAAAAACAAGCTGTGGGATGTGAAGTGGACACGATTTATTTTGGAGGGGGGACTCCATCCCTATTGACCCCAAAGCAAATCGAAACCATCCTTCATGGTATAGAAGATGCCTTTTTTATTACACAAAATCCAGAAATTACAATTGAAGTAAATCCAGAGACGGTGGATGCCACGTGGGTGGAGGCGTTGGCTAAGACATCCATAAACCGAGTGAGTGTAGGATTACAAGATACCCACGACGAAGTTTTACACCTGGTTGGTCGTCAAGGAAACAAAGAAGATTTTTTTCAAACAATGAAGGCTTTCAAGGACTTTGGATTCAACAATATTTCTGCAGATATGATGTTAGGTTTACCTCTTCAAAATAAAGATTCCATATTGTCTGTTGCAAAAACGATAGTTGCCCTTGATATTCCCCATATATCTGCCTATTCACTGATAGTTCATGAGGACACGTCCCTGTATGGATTTCTGAAAAAAAATCCGACGTTACTGCCAACAGAAGAGGAAGAACGAGAAATGTATTATCGCCTCACGGACTATTTAGAGGCACAGGGGTTCGTCCGATATGAGATTTCCAATTTTGCCAAACCTGGGTATGAAAGTAGACACAATTTAAAATATTGGAACTTGGATCCCTATGTGGGCATTGGACTGGGGGCAGCGGGATTTTATAATAAAGAGCGAAGAGTGAACCCCAAAAGTTTTCAAGTATATTATGACATCTTAGACAAAGGCGAGCTTCCATATAAAATTGAATATAGTTTGACAAAAGAAGATGAGATGAGTGAATTTGCTTTTTTATCCATTAGAAGACGAGAAGGGATCTCGTTACTAGACTTTAAAAATAGATTTGGCGTAGAGTTTTTTGATGTCTTTTCCTTGGAAAAACATTTTCAATCCAAGCTTGTGGAACTGCGTCAAGGCCACGTTGTTCTCACACCGAAGGGGAGCGATCTCTCCAATTTGGTGGAAGTTGATTTAATTCTATGATTTTATTTTCTAAAAGGTGATTAAAATACTTTTATCTGGGTATTATTAATACAGTTAGCACTCACCCACAACGACTGCTAACAATTTGGTAAGGAGGTGAGAATGTGTTAAGTGAAAGGGAATCCCAAATATTAAAATATATTATTCAAACATTTATTGAAACTGGCGAACCTGTAGGTTCTCGAACCATTGAAAAAAATTACAGAGTGGGTTTGAGTTCTGCAACGATACGAAATGTCATGAGTGATTTGGAGGACATGGGATATTTACAAAAAACTCACACGTCCAGTGGTCGAAGGCCTTCTCAACGGGCATTACAAAGCTATGTGGATCGTATCGTTCAAAGAGAACGAAGTTTAAGAAATCAACCGAGAGATTCTTTGATAGAATCACTGTACAAAGAGGCTAGTGGTATTGAGGGATTGCTATTAAGAGCCGGGAAGTTGTTATCGGCCATGACGGAATACGCGACATTAACATTCATTCCTCAAGATACCAAACTAGAAATTCGTCAAGTATTTCTAAAACCAGTGAGCAAATCGGAATTTATTTTTGTTCTCATGGTGGGCAAAGACCAGGTACTCACCACTTTATTATATGACGAAGAAGGAGTTACCAATCGTGACTTGGAACGAATTAATAATTTTCTTGTGCACGAGTTTGTAGGAAAGTCAGTACAGTATTTCATAGATCATTTGGAGCAAAGGTTTTATTCTGAGTTTTATGAGGATAAAAATCTGATTCAGCAAGTTCTTGGCGTTTTGCGAAAAGAAAGAGAAGAAGAAAATGAACTCCAAATCACGGGACTAGCTAGATTGTTAGATCATCCTGATTTCGAAGATCTTACCAAGGTGAAAACCGTCACCACAATCATGAAGGACAAGTCCGAGTTGCTAGAAAAAATTCGAGAGGAGAGTCATCCTGGTATACAAGTTATCATTGGTTCTGAAGATACTGAGGATAATTTACATCACTTAACTTTAATTACCTCGTCTTATAATACAGGGGGTGAACGAAATGCATCCCTTGGTATATTGGCACCTATTCGAATTAATTACGTGCAAACGATTAATACCATATTGGAACTAGATCGTAGTTTAAAAATAATTTTAAAAGGATTGACGGAGGAGGGGGAGTATGACAAATGATAAGGAGTTTCTAGAAGAGGAAAGAGAAGAAGGTACGTCTTCCATGGACATGGACCAAGACGAAACTCTTAAGGAGGGTGAAGTCGAGGAAGATGAGACAGAAAGCTTAAGAAACCAATTGATTCGTTTACAAGCCGACTTTACCAATTTTCGGACGAGAGCTCGTAAAGCAGAGGCAGAGTCCGTTGGGCTTGGTGTAGAGAAAATGGCTGAAGAGCTATTTCCTATTTTAGATAATTTTGAAATTGCACTGTCTCATATTGATGACCAAAAAGTCCATGAAGGAATGAAAATGATTTATGATCAGTTATTGGAAGCGCTCCATTCAAAAGACATTATACCGATGGATTCAGATGGAGCAGAATTTGATCCCAATAAACATTATGCGGTCTGGGTTGAAGAAGTTGAAGGAGAGCCTTCGGGCCTAGTAATTGAAACGATAAAAAGAGGATATATGCGGGGAGAAAAAGTTTTGCAGCCCGCCATGGTAAAAGTATCCAAATAATATATTAGGAGGAAATGTATATGAGTAAAGTTATTGGAATTGATTTAGGAACAACCAACTCTTGTGTTGCTGTAATGGAGGGAGGCGAACCGATTGTTATCAATAACGTAGAGGGCAATCGAACAACGCCTAGTATTGTAGCATTTACAAAAGACGGAGAGAGATTGGTTGGAGAAACGGCAAAAAGACAAGCAATCACAAATCCCGACAGAACCATCTCATCAATTAAAAGAGAAATGGGTTCAGATCATAAGGAAACTATAGATGGTAAGGAATACAGTCCAGAAGAAATTTCTGCTATGATTTTACAAAAATTAAAAAGCGATGCAGAAAGCTATTTGGGAGAAACTGTTGCAGAAGCAGTGATAACAGTTCCTGCCTATTTCACCGATGCACAAAGACAAGCAACCAAAGATGCAGGTAGAATTGCTGGGCTTGAAGTAAAAAGAATTATTAACGAACCTACGGCTGCTGCTCTTGCCTATGGTATGGATAAAGAAGACGGACAGCATAAAATTATGGTTTATGACCTAGGTGGAGGGACCTTCGACGTTTCCATACTGGAACTTGGAGATGGAGTATTTGAAGTATTGGCCACCAGAGGAAACAATAAATTAGGTGGAGATGATTTTGACAATAAACTCATGGACTATATTGCCGAAGAATTTAAAAAGGAAAATGGCGTTGATTTAAGACAGGATAAAATGAGTCTACAAAGATTGAAAGAAGCTTCTGAAAAGGCAAAGAAAGAACTGTCTTCAACCATGAGCACCAATATCAACCTTCCCTTTATCACAGCTACAGCCAATGGTCCCTTACATTTAAACATGGACGTTACTAGAGCGAAGTTTAATGAATTGACAGAGGATTTGGTACAAAAAACCATTGCACCAGTGAAAGATGCCATTAAAGATGCAGGAATTCAGGTAGGCGACTTGGATAAAGTTCTCTTAGTTGGTGGTTCAACAAGAATTCCTGCTGTGCAAGAAGCAGTAAAAAATATTACGGGCAGAGATCCACAGAAAGATATCAATCCCGACGAATGTGTTGCACTGGGTGCCGCCATTCAAGGTGGAGTCTTGACAGGAGAAGTAAAAGACCTGCTATTACTTGATGTTACCCCCCTATCTCTGGGATTGGAAACATTGGGCGGAGTTACGACACGTCTCATTGAGCGTAATACAACCATTCCTGCCAAGAAGAGTCAAGTATTTACAACCGCTTCCGATTCACAGACTTCTGTAGATATTCACGTTCTTCAAGGAGAAAGAGAGATGGCACAGGATAACACCACCTTAGGTCGTTTCCAATTAACAGGGATTGCACCTGCTCCAAGAGGAATTCCTCAGATTGAAGTAACCTTCGATATTGATGCCAACGGTATTGTAAATGTAAGTGCGAAGGATATGGCCACTGGAAAAGAACAATCTATTACCATCACAGCATCCACCAATATGACGGAAGAAGAAATTCAAAAGAAAGTTCAAGATGCTGAAAAGTTTGCGGCAGAGGATAAGAAGAAAAGAGAACACATTGAAATCAAGAACAATGCAGATCAGATGATTTATCAAACGGAAAAGAATTTGAAGGATCTTGAGGATAAACTGGAAGAAGGCGATAAGAAGAGTTTGGAAGAAAAATTAGAAGCCCTTAAATCATCCGCGGAAAAAGATGACTTTGACGATATGAAAAAGAAAACGGAAGACTTGACTCAAGAGTTTTATCGCATCAGTGAAAAGATTTATAAAGCCGGTGCCGCTGCCCAAGGAGATGGACAAACATCAGAAGATTCAGGAGACGATGTGGTCGATGGAGATTATGAAGTAGTTGACGAAGAATAAAAATAGGCTATAATATAAAAGGGAGTTCACTCCCTTTTATATTTGTGAGGAGATAAGTTTTGAAAGATTTGTATGAAGTTTTAGAGGTATCAAGAGATGCCACCAAAGATGAAATCAAAGCAAGTTATAGAAGGTTAGCCAAAAAATATCACCCTGATTTAAACGGGGGAGACCTGGAAAGTCAAGAGATTTTTAAAGAGATTACTGCTGCCTATGAAGTTCTTGGTGATGAAGAGAAAAGACAGCGATATGATCGATATGGTACCACTGATTTTTCTGGGCAAGGTGTCACGATGGATTTCGAGGATATTTTTGGCGATATTTTTGATATCTTCACAGGAGGAGTGGGTTTTAGAGGAGCTAGGAGGAGCACAGCTTCCCATGGAGAAGATCGTAGAGTAGATATTCATTTAGATCTTATAGATACTTTGGAAGATACGGAAAAGACAATTTCATACAAAAGAGTGGTTACGTGCGATTATTGTGACGGATCGGGTGCGAAACATTCCGATGCAATAAGGACTTGTGGTAATTGTCACGGTTCAGGCCGAGTTCGCACGGTACGTCAAACCCTTTTTGGAACCATGCAACAAGAGTCGATTTGTCCGGAGTGCCATGGCAAGGGAAAGGTTGTAACGGATCCTTGCGATCGATGCGATGGACATGGAAGACGAGTCAAAGAAGAAGAAAGATCTATTACCCTAAAAAGAGGATTGAAGGATGGAAATATCTTAAAACTTGGACCCTATGGAGATGAGGGAACTGGCGGAGGTTCAAACGGAGAACTTTATGCCGTGATACATGTCAATCCCCACCCAGGGTACTCCATTGAGGGAAATGATCTGATTTATTCCTATGAAATATCGTTTCCGGAAGCTGCTCTTGGAGCAGAAAAGGTATTTGAAACATTGGATTCAAAGGAAACCATAGTTATTCCAGAAGGAACTCAACATGGAGATGTCATTAAAATATCAAAAAAAGGATTGTATCAGTATAATTCTCATTCAAGAGGAGATCTTTTTCTTATTTGCAATGTGAAAACACCAACAAAATTGACAAAACGTCAAAGAGAATTGTTGATGGAATTTGAAGGAGATGACGAATCTACACAGCCTCCGCCCCTTAGGGGTTTGTGGGCGAAGATAAAAACCAAATGGTATACACTGATTAGATCTTGGAAAGCATAGAGAAATTCTTCGGAATTTCTCTATTTTACAAATCTTCTCTTGATAATCTTCAAAATTTATGGAATAATTTTAATGGGGGGTTACATATGACGAAAGAAGTAATCATTACAATCAAAAAAGAAGATGAAGAAAAAGCTCTGTATCATATATTAGACTTAAATGTCAGCGCGATGGAAGTGAGGGATGCGGATTTAGCATCCTCATTTACAGAGGATGAGAAGAAATGGGATTACATTGATTTGCCGAAGAACAGTTCTGATACAATTGAAATTTTGTTTTATGTGGAAGAAGATGAAGTGGAATCGATTCGAGATCATCTAAAAAATGTATTTCATGGTGATATATCCATACAGAGTGGTGATGTGAACAAGGAAGATTATGAGAACAATTGGAAAGAGCATTTTAAACCCATTTCCATTTCATCAACTAGAAGAGTACTTCCGCCATGGGAGAAAGCAAACGATGGTGACATCATCATTGATCCAGGTTTGGCATTTGGTACGGGAAATCATGAAACAACACTATTGTGTTTGCGAGCCATTGACCAGCATGTGGGCCCGGGAAACCTATTGGATGTGGGTACTGGCAGTGGGATTTTGTCTATTGCTGCGGCCAAGATGCATGGGTGTCAGTGTGATGCCTATGACTTGGATCCCGCAGCCATTGCGTCAGCTAAGAGCAATGTGGATAGGAACCATGTGTCTGATAAAGTAAATTTATACCTAGGAGATTTCACAAAAGAAGATATAAAAACCTATGACTATATTGTAGCCAATATATACGCAGAGGTCCTTATGGATATGATGGAGCATTTTGCAGAACGAATGGATATGGGTGGTACGATTATACTATCTGGTATTGTACGAGGAAAAGAGGAAAAAGTTATCCATTGTATGGCTAAGAATGGATTTATGGTTTATAAAGTGGATCGTGAGAATCAATGGGTATGTATACGAGGGATGCTACATGGATAGAGTCTTCTCGGATTCTTTGATATTGGAAGGCGATCAATATAATCATATTATCAATTCCCTTCGTCATAGAGACGGGGATGTCATAGAGGTAGTTTGTGAAGGGAAACTATATTTGGCCAATATACAATTGAGAGAAAATAGAAAGGCTCACCTATCTATTCTTCACGAATTGGAAGATAAAAATCTCCCCCACCAAATCTATTTGTATCAGGCTTTGGTTGAAAAGAAGAAAATGGAAGATGTGATACGCCTTAATACACAATTGGGTGTGAAAAGATTTTCTTTTTTCGTTTCAGAACGAATCAAGCCCTATGGAAAAGTAGAATTGCAGAGTGCAAGAATACATAAATTATTGGAAGATGGTTCTATGCAGTCTAAATCAAGTAGTATTCCTGAAGTGGAAGGGACATTGCTTAGCTTTGAAGAGATGCTTGAGAATTGCAATCAACATGACATTACTTTTTTTCTCTATGAAGGAGAAGAAAAACAAGGTTTTTTAGAGACTTTGGATATTTTAAAGGCATATGAGAAGCTTCGAATTGGAATTGTAGTGGGGCCAGAGGGAGGATTTGCTCTGGAAGAAGTGAAAAAAGCAAGAGAGAGTGGATGTTCCATTGTGACACTCTTTCCCAATATACTAAGAACTGAAGTGGCGGCATTTTCTGCCAATTCTATTTTGATGGGATATTTGATGAGGTACTATGAAGGTAAAGATTAAAACATTAGGATGCAAAGTAAATTATGTAGAATCTTTAGCTCTAGAGGAGATGTTATTACAAGCAGGATTTGACGTCGTAGAAGAAGAGGATTGTGATATATTTATTTTAAACTCTTGTTCTGTAACCAATGAAAGTGACAAGAAATCTCGTCAAGCGCTAAGCAGAAACAGGAAAATCAATCCTGAAAATTATGCTGTCATCATGGGATGCTATTCTCAAGTTTCAAAAAACGAACTACTGGAGAATCAAAATGTAAATCTAGTCAGCGGAAATCGAGACAAACTTGAAATTGTGGAGCTGCTTCAACAACAAAGAGAATTGCTTGAAAAGGATCGAGTGAAAGATATTTCCAGATACAGAGTTTTTGAGCAACTGCCTTTTCATGGTCTTGGAAGCAAGACCAGAGGCTTTATCAAGATTCAAGATGGCTGTGATAATTACTGCACTTACTGTATCATTCCCCATGCGAGAGGACGGGTAAGGTCTCGTGAACTTGATTTCATCGAAGAGGAAGCTAGGCATCTTTATGAACAAGGCACGCAGGAAATCGTTGTAACTGGCATAGAAGTGGCATCCTATGGTAAAGATTTAGATCAAGTTCAGTTGATAGATGCCATTGAAGCTACGGCGAAAGGAGCTCCTGGAATACGGATTCGGATGTCTAGTTTAGAAATTGGGTGTATTACAGAAGATTTTTTACAACGGGTGAAAAACATACCCGGATTCTGTCACCATTTTCACTTATCGCTCCAATCGGGATGCGATAAGATATTGAAAAAAATGGGTAGAAAGTATACAACAGATATTTTTGCGAAAAAAGTTGAGTTGATTCGTAAATATTTTCCCTATGCTGGTTTAACCAGTGATGTAATCGTTGGATTCCCCTACGAAACAGAAGAAGACTTTGATACGACATGTCAATATGTTCAAGCCATCGGGCTATTACGAATCCATGTATTTCCATATTCACCGCGTAAAAATACGCCGGCTGCAAGAATGCCCCAAATCGATGGTACGATTAAAACAGAAAGGGCAAAGAAATTGCGAGATATTTCAGAACAACTGGAGCGAGATTTTCAAAGAAACATCCTTGGAAAACCTCAAGAGGTCTTGATTGAAGAAAGACGTAACGGTATATTTTACGGTTATACCTCCAACTATGTGAGGGTCGAATTATCAACCAATGAAAACAAGGATTTGAAACTAAACCAAGTATATACTGTGCTTCCAAAAGCAAAAGGAGATGATATTCAATGGACTGTATTTTCTGCAAAATCGTAAATAAAGATATCGAAACAAAGCTTCTGTATGAAGATGATGAGTGTATGGTGTTTCACGACATTGAACCGACGGCACCAGTGCACATATTAGCGATCCCCAAAAAACACATTGAAGGGGTAGACACGATGAGCTCAGAAGATGAAAAACTCATCGGCCATATCTTTACTGTCCTTCAAAAGCTTGCTGAGGATTTAGATTTAAAAAAAGGATATCGTATTATAACGAATATTGGAGAAGATGGATTGCAATCTATCCGTCACCTTCATTTCCATTTACTCGGTGGGAGAAAATTAGGCTGGGATATGTAAAAATAGACTTGAAAATCTATAGCTGAACGTGTATAATACAAATAAGCTTTGTAATTGATACCTTATGAGGGGGGGGAAGATATATGTCAGAAATCAAAGTAGGAGAAAACGAATCCCTAGATAATGCACTAAAAAGATTTAAAAGACAATGTGCTCGTTCAGGAGTATTGGGAGAAGTAAGAAAAAGAGAACACTACGAGAAGCCCAGCGTAAAAAAGAAAAAGAAATCCGAAGCTGCAAGAAGAAAAAAGCGCAAAGGATTTTAACGAGAGGTAATAAATTTGTCATTAAAAGATAAATTGATGGATGATTTAAAGGCTTCCATGAAAGAAAAACAAACTCTAAGAAAAAATACAATTACAATGCTGAGAGCTCGTATTAAACAGTACGAGGTCGATACGAGAGAAGATGCTGATGACAAGAAAATTATGGAATTGATTCATAAAGAATTGAAACAAAGACGTGATGCTCTCGTAGCTTTTGAGGATTCCGATAGAGCTGAACTGATTCAAAATACCAAGGAAGAGATTTCGATTTTAGAGTCATATCTTCCGGTGCAGTTGTCTGATGAAAAACTAGAGGAGTTGATACGAATCTGTATCAAAGAAATGGGAGCAATGTCCATGAAGGATATGTCCAAAGTTATTTCTCTAGCAAAGCAAAAAGCAGGTTCTACGGCAGAACCAAAACGTATATCGGAAGTAGTAAAAGACAAATTAAGCTCGCAATAGCGAGCTTTGTTTTATTATGGTCATTGAGTGGTATAAATATGAGGGGTGAAAGTATGTTATTTTTAAGTATTCAAGCATGGATTAGTTCTGCCGTATTGAAAATACCCATAGAACCAAACAAATTGAGCATTATACTTTTTGTTTTAGCGGCAATTTTCTTTACGACAGGTCTTTTTAAATGGAGAAAAATCACGTTTCTTATTTCAATCTTGCTCCTCTGTTTGTATGGATATATAAATATTTATATCAGCAATATTGAAATGCTGTGGCTGATTCTATCTCTCATGGGAGTCGGACTTCTTATCATTGAAGCCCTTGTCCCAGGGGTGCAATTTTTCGGAATTGCGGGAGCTATTTTCCTTGCCGTAGGAATGGTTCAATCAGCAGACTCGATTTTTTATGGCTTACTTACCTTATTTCTTGCTGCAATTGCTTCTGCCTTCGTTTTTGTACTGTTCAAGAAAAAGGGATATAAACTAAAAGCCGTTGAAAAGCTTGTTTTACATGATGCAAATACATCAGATAAAGGGTATGTTGCTCGGGAAACAATTGATTTAATGGGTCTAACGGGAGTTACAACATCCGTTCTTAGACCTACTGGGTATGGAGAGATCAACGGAAAGAAATATGACCTTTATGCAGAGGAAGGTTTTATTCCTGAAGGTGAAGAAGTGATTGTCATAGGAGAAAAATCTATGAAAGTATTGGTTAGGAGGTTAACGAAATGATTTTATTAGCAGCTACAGAAGGAGTAGCAAGATTCGGTTCAGTATTTATCGTCGCAGCAGTTGTCCTATTCCTTATTATATTGTTTACCATGGTTCCCATCGGTCTTTGGGTAACGGCATATTTTTCGGGAGTAAAGGTTGGAATTGGTGAGCTCATAGGTATGAAACTACGTAGAGTTAGACCTGGACGAATTATCAATCCAATGATTAAAGCGACAAAAGCAGGATTGAATTTAAAACTAAATGAGATGGAAGCCCATTACCTTGCTGGTGGGAATGTAAATACGTTGGTAGATGCGCTAATTGCTGCGCAAAGAGCCAACATCGATCTTGAATTTGAACGAGCAGCAGCAATTGATTTGGCGGGTAGAAATGTACTAGAAGCTGTACGGGTAAGTGTCAATCCAAAGGTTATTGAAACGCCCAACATTGCAGCCGTCAGTAAAAATGGTATTGAAGTAATTGTAAAAGCCAGAGTAACCGTCCGTGCCAATATTGATCGTTTGGTCGGTGGTGCAGGGGAAGAGACAATCATTGCTCGTGTTGGAGAAGGTATTGTAACTACTGTAGGTTCCAGTAATATGCATAAAGATGTTTTAGAAAATCCAGACAGCATTTCTAAAACGGTACTTGGCAAGGGACTCGACTCTGGAACAGCCTTTGAAATCCTATCTATTGATATTGCAGATGTGGATGTTGGAAGAAACATTGGTGCACAACTACAGACAGATCAAGCGGAAGCTGATATGAGAATTGCACAGGCTAAGGCCGAGGAAAGAAGAGCCATGGCTGTGGCAAAAGAACAAGAAATGAGAGCAGAAGTTCAAGAAAAACGAGCACTTGTTGTGGAAAACGAAGCACAGGTTCCGTTGGCTTTAGCAGATGCTTTGCGTTCTGGAAATCTTGGTGTATTAGATCAATACAAGTTATCCAATATCAAGGCGGATACAGATATGAGAAATTCCATAGGAAAGGCAAAAGACGAGGAATAAAATAATTCCCTAAGGAGGGATATTGTGGATAAACTAATACTTTTAATCATGATCCTCGGTTGGGTCTTTTCTGCTGTGGAAAAAAGCAACAAGAAAAAAAAGAGTAGAGAAAAAGAAGAGGGGGCATTGGTAAAAACCGATGCCACCGATGTTTTCTCTCAGTCGGAAGCTTTCGCCAAAAAGAAGAGATCTTCGGGTTCCTCTTGGTTGAATCAGTTGGAAGCTCAATTATCTGAATGGTCAGATTCTATCGCATCAGATACAGAAAAATTAGTAAAGGAAGCACCCAAGCCTAGCCAAATGACGAAAGAGCGACCGGTACTACGTAGAAAAGACACATTGATTAAAGATAGTAGATCATCCGAAGGTCTTTCTATGGAACGGTCTTCTTTGCTTGGAAATAGAAAACGGGTTTCGGAGTTAAAAGATGTTGTAAAGATAGGTGAAGTGCGCTCGAAGAAATCTCTCTTAACAGAAGAAGAACTTCAATTGTCACATTTAAGAAAAGCGATTGTATTAAAAGAAATTTTGGATAAACCGGTCGCTTTACGTTAATTTAGGAGGTTGAATGGCCCAATTACTTATTACAAATTATGATCAGCTCAACAAAGTTGTGGGGCACTTAGATAAGAATTTGGATACTATCGCAAATACATTCCATGTAACCATTCGTGTTGAAGATGGAGCTTTCAATATTAAGGGAGAAGAATCGGACAAAGCCCATCGTGCCTTAGAAGTCGTGATGAAACTCGCAGAAACACAAGATCATATTGAAGGAAATGATGTAGATTATATCTTAGAGTTAGTCAATCAACATAGGGAAAGAGAGGTATTGAACCTTCGCGAAACTCCTATAGCTTTTACAGCAGATGGAAAAGCACTGTTCCCAAAAACTCTTGGACAAAAAAGATACATTGATTCCATATTAAAAAACGATATGGTGTTTGGTACAGGACCAGCCGGTACCGGTAAAACATATTTGGCCGTCGCCTTGGCTGCCCATTCTCTGCGTAATAAGCAATTTGAGAGAATCATATTGACTCGACCCGCCGTGGAGGCAGGTGAAAGCTTAGGATTTTTACCAGGAGATTTAAAAGAAAAGGTTGACCCCTATCTCCGTCCTATTTATGATGCTCTCTTTGAGATATTAGGTGGGGAGAGATATACGAGGTACATGGAAAGAGGCATCATCGAAATAGCTCCTTTGGCCTATATGAGGGGGAGAACTTTAGACAGGAGTTTTATTGTATTAGATGAGGCTCAAAATACCACTCCTGAACAA
This sequence comes from Tissierellia bacterium, assembly GCA_030537875.1. GTDB lineage: Bacteria > Bacillota > Clostridia > Tissierellales > Peptoniphilaceae > Ezakiella. The sequence continues at coordinate 23,710 of JAUNVC010000006.1, forward strand.
ATGAAGATGTTCTTAACCCGATTGGGATATTCAAGCAAAATGGTCATCACAGGGGATGTGACGCAGACCGATTTACAGAGAAATCAAAAATCTGGATTAATTCACGCAAAACAAATCCTAAAGGATACTAAGGGCATTGGTTTTATAGACTTGAAAAAAATAGATATAGTACGTCACCCATTGGTGAGAAAGGTTATTGAAGCATATGAAAAAAGTGACCGGAACCAAACAAATTCGACACCCTAGATTTCATTTAACTATAAATCTAGGGCCCTATCATATTTCAAAGAGAGAGCTTCGACTTTTACTTTCTGTAATTGAACGCACGCTGGAAATTGATGGATACTTCTATCCAACAACCATTTCCATGTCCTTTGTAGAACCTTCCGTAATTCGCAGGTTGAATCGAGATTTCAGAGGGAAGGATAAGGTAACCGATGTTCTCAGTTTTCCTATTGATGAAGAGGGGGGGATTTTAGGTGATGTGGTTTTGTGCCCCAAGAGAGCCCATGCACAGGCAAAGCTCTATGGGAATTCCTTTGAAAGAGAATTGTGCTACTTAACATGTCACAGCATACTACATTTGCTAGGCCACGATCATATGTTCCCTTTGGAAAAACGGCTTATGAGGAAACAAGAAAAACGTGTAATGAGAGATATGATGTTAGAATAGTAGGTGAAATCATTGAAAAAGAGAAAGAGCAATAGAACATTTCTCAAAAGTTTCAATCATGCTGCCAATGGACTAATTTTGTGTTTTAAAACAGAAAGAAATATGAAGTTTCACTTTCTCATTGCAGGATTGGCTCTCGTTCTAGGTTTGTTTTTTGAGTTTAACAAACTGGAATTTATCATGCTGTTAAGCGCAATTATTTTTGTATTATTTGCTGAGATGGTGAACACGGCGTTGGAGTACATTATGGATGCCAGTTGCAATGAATATCACCCTCTCATACGTGTTGCCAAAGATATAGCAGCAGGTTCCGTTCTTTTAAGTGCATGTTATGCGGTTATTGTTGGATACTTACTCTTTTACGATCGTTTGGTTCCATTGGGAAATCGTATGTTGGGGGGACTCCACCAAAATCCTATTCACTTGACTTTCATTGCGCTGGGCCTTACTGTATTATTGATTATAGCATTGAAAAGCCGCTATTCTACGAATCGTGGAAGTTATTTTCAGGGCGGTACTGTGAGTGGACATACGGCAATATCCTTTTTGATGGCAACAATTATTGGATTCAACTCAAAAAACTTATTGGTCATTTCATTGGGATATTTATTAGCACTTTTAGTAGCCGAATCCAGAGTAGAGGGTAAAATTCACAAGCCTGCTGATACACTAGTCGGCGCAATATTGGGAATTTTAGTAGCAATTTTTATATTTTTAATTTTTGGATAAGTATGGGTAGAGTATTATTTCACTCCCTTGGGGAGCAAGAACAGAATTTAATAGTAAAAGCAATGGAAGCAAGAGAAAGGGCCTATGCGCCCATCTCAAAGTTCCAGGTTGGTGCAGCAATATTATCGGATGAGAACGAAGTATTTACAGGAGTAAATGTGGAAATTTCTAGTTTTTCTCCGACGATTTGTGCGGAACGGAATGCGATTTTTTCATTTTATGCAACTGGAGCTAGAAATTTTCGAGCCATTGCTATATACGGAACAGCAGAAGGGACCTATCCCTGTGGTGTTTGTCGTCAAGTGATTTATGAGTTATCGCCCAATTGTAAAGTATTTATAATTTATTCTAAGGACCATATTGAGGTGGAATCCATTGCGGATTTATTACCCCATGGATTCCGTTGGGAGGAAGTATGAAGAGTGGTTTTGTTAGTTTGATTGGCCGCCCCAATGTGGGCAAGTCCTCTATTTTAAATTATTTGATTGGAATGAAATTGGCCATTGTCACCAATAAGCCTCAAACCACTAGAAATTCCATGAAATTCATATACAATGATGATCGTATGCAAGTCATATTTTTTGACAACCCCGGCTATCAACGCCCGAAAAACAAGCTCGGTGAGAGAATGAACATGACCATAGAAAAGAATATGGTGGATGGCGATCTAAACCTATATGTAATGGATGAGTCCAAAGAGACAGGACCACTGGATCAAATGGTTTTAGATATGGCTGCCAGGGATAAAAAACCCAAGATATTGTTAATCAATAAAATGGATTTATTGGATGCTCAAGAGCTATCTCAACTCAAAGAACGATATGAAAATCTTTCTTTATTTGATGCAATCGTACCCATTTCCGCTCATTCTGGCGAAGGGTTTGAGGAATTATTGGACCGTATATATGGCTATTTGCCAGAAGGCCCCAAATTTTACGGAGATGATGAGATCACTGATGTAAATATTAGAAATATCATGGAGGAAATTTTACGGGAGAAATGTCTTTTATTTTTAGATGAAGAAATTCCCCATGGAATCTATATTGATACAGAAGAATTTCATGAAGAGGAAGATCGGGTCAAAATACGAATGACCCTGTATCTAGAGCGAGAGAATCATAAGGGTATGGTCATTGGAAAAGAGGGAAAAATGATCAAGAGAATTCTCTCTGCAGCAGAAAAGGATATGACTGAGTTTCTAGAAAAAAAAGTAAAATTAAAAATTGATATAAAGATTAGAAAGAACTGGAGAAAGAAGTCGGGACTGGTGCAAAAGTGGTTTTGAGATGAGAGTTGAGGCCATTATTTTAAGAGCAATAAAATTTAAAGAAAGTAGCCTTATAGTCCATGCTCTCACAGATGAACATGGTAAAATTTCTATCATGTGTCAGGGAGCTTATAAAAGGAAAGTCCATCAATTGACAGCGCTTGACACGCTTTCTTTAACAGAAATGGTTCTTCGAGAGGGGAGAACTATGTATTATCTAAATGAAGCGGATGTCATTATGCGAAGCAATCGCATGACCGATGATAAGAAGGCATTCTATACTGGCCATATGATTGCAGAGATTCTAACGAAGACCCTCGATGATGGATATGCTACAAATACAATTTTTCCATTGACAAAAACACTATTGTTGACAATGGAAGAAGGGGGCTCACCTTTTCTTTTGGGTGCAGCGTGGATCTTGAAATATACCTCTTATATGGGATACCGTCCCAAGATAGGGCAGGGGAACGGACCCTATGTACTGTGTACCTATGGGGTCTTGAGCGCTCAAGATGTTTCCGCTGAGATGTATGTTACGCCACTATCGGAAGAGCAAAAACAATGGCTTGAACGGTTGCTGATGGAGCCCTTCTCAAGTATTACGAAGTACAAGCCAATGTTAGATAGGGATTTGAGATTGATGCAACTAGCATTGCTGTATGCAAGTCAAAATTTTGAATTAAGACGATTAAACACGGATACTGTATTTACAAAGGAGCTTTTTAATGAATAAAATAATCAATCAAATTAGAGAAGGATATAAAACTGTTCCTATCGTAGAATTACCTTCAGATTTTGTTGAAGTCGGAAGAGACATTGCTACGCCAGTAGAGCTGTTTTATGTTCTTTCTCATGAGAAAGAAGTCTGCATGACCCATATCAAAGTTAGAGATTTAAAGAAAGCATCCTATTCAGAACACCCTATGGAAACCAGTCAGCCATCCGTGCTTCGATTGATTGATTCCACAGGTCAATGGTTGAATTTAGAAATTTTAATTCAATCCCTACAATCCATGTTTGAAGATTTTGATGATTATATTCTGACCTATGACACAGAGAGAGAATTTCTACAATTGTCAGAAGCGACTGTGATTCGTACAAATGTATATATGAATGGATTAAAAGTAGCAGCTCTTCGATATATACAATCCTTTTTAAAAGAACAACTCTCTGTCATTCCAGTTGTGATTGAATATCATTTAGAGCATATTGCAATGTTATCTGAAAGTGCTTTTTCAGTTTTTGATTTGGCCGCGGGAGATAACATGAAACTTAAAGATTTGTATGGTTTACGAGAAAGAGAAATTCGGTCCTATATTTTTGATGATACCACCATTGAAAATGAGCAACTCCTCTTTGAACGGTATGTTTCTGAAGCTCAGATGTTGATTCGTCACAATTTGAGATACCTGGCCTATGGGTTTGTGATTCGAGCATACAATGTTTTGCAGCTGATACGTGGAAAAACCGGGCTACATTCGGAGGGATACGTAAAGAACATGGACACTTTGAATGATTTTTTCAGACATATTGTGTATCATGAGGTGGAAGGGTTAGAAGACGCTTCAATGATGGAAGAGGAGGAGTCGATTGAGCATGCATAATTTTGTATTAGAAATCATAACGGAACCAATGGATTATGGCTCACATTGTATTTCTCCATGGGAGATTATGACCACATTTGGCAATGTGATGGAGAAGTATTCGATTGATGTAAAAGATACGGAGGTTTGTCTTACATTCCGCAGAATCTCCATTCAATCCTTTATTTCGGCCATGAGCGATGATGACATCACGACCTTGAAAGAAGCCATGCCCATTTTCCTAAAGAGCATTGAAGTGAAAGATACGATGCGTTGGGGGAAGGGAGACATTGCATTTCCTCGCCCTATCACACATTTGATGTGTTTATACGATGATAAAGTTGTAGATTTTACAGTACAAGGTATTACTGGCAACAGACATGCAACCATTGATTATATTAAAACCATAGAAATTACATCAGCAGAGACCTATGAGGAGCAAATGAAACCTTACCTCATCTTTTCTGAAGAAGAAAGATTGACTACGTTGCGAAGCATGATCAAGAAAAACGCATCGGCTATGGGGAAAGAAGCTCATATTCGAGAAGATCATTTAAAGAAACTCGCATTTATTTGTGAACGTCCCACGATACTATCGTCCGAATTTGATCGTAGTTTACTTGCATTACCCGATGATGTTTTGATTCGTATTTTACAGGAATTAGATAATGTGGAACCCCTCTATAAAGATGGTTCCTTATCAGATATATTTTTAGTCATCAATCCTACGGGCAATATGGATCGAGAAGGTGTCATCAAGCGATATGGAGCAACCATATCTTCAGAGCTTGCCAACATACAGGGGCTCTTTAAAGAGGATTCCAAGATGAAGCTTGAAGAATATGTTCCTAGGCTCAATTGGATCTCTGAAAATGAAAAGATTGGTTCTCTCTATGATAAAACCAACCGAATGGAAAAACTTTTGGCTCGCATTGGTGAGGAAATGTCTCTTGCCAAAGAGATGTGGCAAACGATTGAGAAGGCATCTCACCTCGTAAAAGCTGATATTGCCACGTGGACTGTCAAACGTTATCCAGGTCTCAGGGGGCAAATTGCCTATGAATTGCTAATGGCAGAAAAGGGAGATCCCCTTGTGGCCAAAGCTTTGAAAGAACAGTATTTACCAGACGAAAGTGGTCAAATGCCATCCACCATGGCGGGAGCGATTTTAGGGATTGCTGACCGATTTGATGATCTTATCGGTTATGCCGTGGTTGGCGAAATGAATCGAGACAGTGGATATATTAGGGACTGGGCTGACAGTTCAATTCTACTAATGGAAAAATTTGGAACACCCATTTCCATTGGAGACATGGTGGACTTGTGTCTATATATCTATACAGAAGATGCGGTCTGCGCATTTGACTATAAAAATGTTTATCATGAAGTAACGGATTTTCTCAAAAGAAGAATTAAGATGTATCTTCGTTCCAAGGATGTCCATACGGTTTTACTCGATGATGGATTCATTGAAGACAGAAAAATTGTTCCAACCATGATTCAAACATTGGAAACCATCAGTGAAGGCTTGGAAGAAAGTGATATTTCGTTTATCAAGGTGTATAGAGATCTAAGCAAGATAATTATAAAAGCCTCTCCCGTGGAAGGAGAGCTGGATTCTCTTGAAGCAGAGTTGTTAGAAGGTTTTCAAAGATCCGTTTTAGACTTTGGAGAAGATGTTCTCGGATTGACGAAATCTTTTTCTAGACATCAGAAGATAATGACAGAGTTGATTCAATATTATGAAGACCACCCCATAACGCATAAAAGTCTAGAGATGATTCAGCAAATGAAGGAGCAGTGGATCTAATGTATGACATTTCAATTTTTGTACTTAGTGATTCCATTGGAGAGACCGGTGGAAAAATTGCTAGAGCCACAGTGGCTCAATATCCCCATGCCAACTATGAAATTAAGCGATACCCCTATATTTTAGATAAGGGAAGAATTTCTGCGATATTAGATGAAGCAAAGCAACTTCGTTCCGTCATAATTTTCAGCACAGTGGTAGAAGAACATGCCAAATTCATTGAAGAAGAAGGGGAAAAGTTTGGGATTCCCACCGTCAACATTATGCGTGAGCCCTTGGCTGCTTTTAGCAAGGTCATGGGAGAAAAGCCAGTGCGCGAATCGGGTATTGTCCGGAAAATGGATGAAACCTATTTCCAGAAAGTAGATGCAATTGAATTTGCAGTAAAATATGATGATGGAAAGGATCCGAGAGGAATACGAAAGGCGGATATATGCCTTGTTGGAATCAGTAGAACCAGTAAAACACCTCTAAGCATGTACCTTGCCAACAAGAATTATTTGGTGGCCAATGTCCCGTTGGTACCTGAGGTACCTGTGTCTGATGAACTTTTTGCGAAGGATAAAATGCGTATTTTTGGATTGACGACCAACGCTAAAGTTATGATGCATATCCGTGAAGAAAGATTAAGAGCCCTTGGACTCCCAACGGCAGCTGCCTATTCAGAACTTGGTCGAATTGAACAGGAGATTGAATACGCAGAGACCATTATGAAGAAGTTGGGTTGCACCACAATTGACGTATCAAACAAAGCCATAGAAGAAACGGCTGAGTTGATTATGGAGATTATGAGAGAGAGGTTTCCCTATGATTCGTAAAGATTTAGAAATGAGAGAGCATCAAACACTTAGAGAAATTGCTACCTTTTCGGACCAAAGCAAAGGTCGCTTGCGCCCAGAAGAACCCTGTGATGTTCGAACGGATTTTCAACGCGATCGGGATCGAATTTTGCATAGTAAGAGTTTCCGTCGCTTGAAGCATAAAACCCAAGTCTATATCGCTCCTGTAGGGGATCATTTTAGGACGCGTTTGACCCATACTTTGGAAGTAAGTCAAATAGGAAGGACCATTGCCCGTGCTCTTCGGTTGAATGAAGATTTGACTGAGGCCATAGCATTGGCCCATGATATAGGCCATACTCCTTTTGGTCATTCGGGAGAAAAAGTTATAAATGGAATTTCACCATACGGATTTCGACATTATGAACATTCTTTGCGTGTTGTAGATCATTTGGAATGGCATAAAGACCAGATCGGATTAAATCTAACCCAAGAGGTTAGAGATGGTATATTAAATCACACCGGTGAAAAAATGGCATCAACGCTGGAAGGGTATATCGTTAAATTGGCAGATCGAATTGCCTACATCAATCATGATATAGACGACGCATTGCGTGCAGGGAGTTTATCTAAGGAAGACATACCCAAAGACATCTCTGCCGTCTTAGGAGATTCCTGTGGACATAGAATTGACACATTGATTAAGGATGTCATATCTTATTCCGTTGACAAAGATTTTGTGGATTTAAGTCCAGCCATCAAGAAGAAAATGATGGATTTAAGAGAATTTATGTTTGAAAATGTGTATTTAGATCAGAGAAGCAAGGAACAGGGGGAGCGAATTCAACTTCTTCTTACAGCTCTGTATGATTATTACATTAAAAATCCCAAAGACATGGGAGAGCATATGGAGCTTTATTCTGAAGATGAGGATATTCATAGAGTGGTCACAGACTATGTGGCTGGTATGACGGATCAATTTGCCATAGAGCGATTCAAAGATTTATATTTACCAGATCGAATCAGAAAGGTTTAATGATATGAGCATCACCGACGAAGTCATTGATAAAATAAAAGATCAACTAGATATGGTGGAAGTGGCTGGAGAATATATTCAACTTATACGCAGAGGACAAAATTACGTCGGTTTGTGTCCATTTCACATGGAGAAAACACCTTCATTTACTGTAAACTCCAACACAAACACCTACAAGTGTTTTGGTTGTGGGGCAGGTGGTGATGTCATTGAGTTTATTCGCAATATGGAAGGTATGGATTTTGTAGATGCTGTTAAATATTTGGCAGATAGGGCCCATATTCCCTTAGACCATAGTACAAAGAAAGTTACAACCAAGGAATGGGATGACTTTTATGAGATGAACCGTGAAGCAGCTCTTTTCTTTATGGAAAACCTACATTCCAATTCTGCGGCACTTGCTTATTTAAAAAAAAGAAATATTTCTTTAGATTCCGTTAAGAAATTTGGCGTAGGGTATGCTGCTGATTCTTGGAATCAATTATATACCCATCTAAAAAAGAAGGGGTATAAAGAAAGTCAAATTTTCGCCAATGGTTTAATATTACGTAGTGAAAAAACAAATAATTATTATGATGCTTTCCGTAATCGTTTAATCTTTCCTTTAATTGATTTAAGGAATCGAGTCGTTGGCTTTGGAGGAAGAATATTAGGCCCAGAAGAACCCAAGTACTATAACTCTAAGGATAGTCAAATTTTTACAAAGGGAAACTTACTATACGGACTGCATATTATTAAGGAGCACCGCAATAGAGAGAGGATTTTATTGGTAGAGGGCAACATAGATGTTGTAATGCTTCATCAATATGGCATAGACTATGCTGTTGCAGCTCTGGGCACCGCTTTTACAAAAAGACAGGCCCAACTTCTCAAGCGTTTTGGTAAAGATGTGTATTTATGTTTAGATGGAGATGAGGCTGGAAAAAAAGCAACTCTACGAGATATTGAGATTTTGCGCAAAGAGGGCGTATCTCCTAAAGTCGTAAGTATCCCTGATGCTATGGATCCTGACGATTTTATACGCAAAGAGGGCAAAGATGCTTTTGAGAGGCTATTGTACGATAGCAAAGATGCTTTTGATTTTGCGATTTCGTTTTATAAATCTGATCTCGATATCTCAAAAAGAGAGGATTATATCGAATTTATTAAAAGAATAGGCAATCATATTGCAACGATTCCATCTGAAATTGAACAAGAAATCTACATGAAAGACATAGCAAAAAAGTATGGTCTCAATGAGGAGAGTCTTAAAAAGGAATTTTTGGTTCAACGGAAAAGAGGAAAAGAAATTCAGGATAATTTTACCCAGTATACAGTTCCCAAAGCGAATCATCGGATTGAAAACCTTTTTGTCAACCTATGCATTACCGAAAAAGTAAATGCATTGGAGTTTGAAAGAGGAGATGCTGGTAGATATCTGACCAATAAAGGGTATAAAGAACTATATAGAAGAATATTGGATGAGTATGAAAAGAAAGAAGAGATAGAGCTTAGCAGTTTTAAGAAAACACTACAAAAAGAAGCTAGGATACCAGAACCAATTATCCAACAATTGCGCAAAGTGGAAAATTTTGATGCAAAGGATTTTACAGAGGCGGTCCAAGATGTACTCGTGGGATTGAAATCAAGGAGTTCTATTGGGACACGCAGGGAATTGAAAGCTGCCTTTGATGCAGCAGTGCAAAAGGGAGACATGGACAAAGCTATGGAGTTAATGGAACAGCTTGATAATTTATCGGTACAGAAGGTGGAAGAAAATGATTAAAAATAATTTAGTAAAACAAAAAAAACTTTCAGATGCGCTGACATATCTGATTACTGGTGGAGTGGAGACCCATTTTATTACCTATCAAGATATAGCGGATCATTTGAGTGAATTTCAGCTTGATGTGGCCCGTATTGAAAAAATTTATAAAAAATTTGAAGAGCTGAACATTGAACTTACAGACAAGGAAATCTATTCTATTAAAAATACTATGGAGAAAGACAAGACCATCGATGTATTGGAAGATGAGGATGACGATGATCTCCTTGTGAAAGATGATGATAAATCTGAGATTTTTGTTCCCAAAGGCGTGAAAGTTGATGATCCCGTTCGTATGTATCTTAAGGAAATCGGTAAGATCTCACTTTTAACAGCGGAGGAAGAAGTTTCCATCGCCAAGCGAATGGAACAAGGCGATGAATCGGCCAAATCCGAACTTGCAGAAGCCAATTTGCGTCTTGTAGTAAGCATTGCTAAGAGATATATGGGAAGAGGAATGCCGTTTTTGGATTTGATTCAGGAGGGCAACCTTGGACTTATGAAAGCTGTAGAAAAATTTGAATATAAAAAAGGATTTAAGTTTTCGACATATGCTACTTGGTGGATACGACAAGCTATTACAAGAGCCATTGCTGATCAAGCGAGAACAATTCGTATACCAGTACACATGGTAGAAACGATAAATAAATTATTAAGAGTACAAAGGCAACTCCTACAAGAGTTAGGGAGAGAACCTACACCGGAAGAAATCGCTGAGGAAATGGAACTCAATGTAGAAAAAGTTAGGGAAATCCAGAAGATTTCACAGGAACCAGTAAGTCTTGAGACTCCCATTGGAGAAGAAGAAGACTCCCACTTGGGTGATTTTATACCGGATGAAGAAATTTTAAGCCCACAGGACGCTGCTACAAATACCATGTTGAGAGATCAGCTTTTTAAGACATTGGATTCTTTAAATGAAAGAGAACAGAAGGTCCTAAGGTTGCGATTCGGACTGGACGATGGGAAAACTAGGACCTTGGAAGAAGTGGGAAAGGTTTTTGATGTAACTCGTGAAAGAATTCGTCAAATCGAAGCGAAGGCATTGCGAAAACTTCGTCACCCCAAAAGAAGTGATAAACTGAAGGACTTTTTAGAATAATGGACCGTTTAGAAACCATTGTTTCTCTTGTACGTCCTGGAGATACCGTTGCAGATATTGGTTGTGATCATGGTATAGTAGGATTAAAATTATTACAAGAGGGTACAATCAAAAAACTCATAGCCACAGATATTTCTTTGCCTTGTCTAGACAAGGCAAATCTTTTAATAAAAAAACATGGATTCAGTGAGCAATATGAAGGTCGTGTAGGAGACGGACTGGAGCCTTTAGAAATTGGTGAAGTGGACTCGGCAATTATTGCTGGAATGGGAGGAGAGTTGATGTATCGAATCCTTACAGAAAGACCTGAAATGACACAGTCCATTGAAAGTTTTATTTTACAGCCAATGACAGAACCTGATCTCATTAGAAAGTTTGCTCATCAGTGGGGGTATTCTATTGTCAAAGATATTCTCGTGAGAGAAGGAGACAAGTTTTATTTCGTGCTACAATTGGTAAAAGCAAAAGGGGAAATCCACGTGGATGAGTATGAGTATCCCCTGACTCTTATGAAAAATGTGCCTCTATTTAAGGAATATATGACGATGAGAATAGGGCAAACGCAAGAATTGATTTATCAGCTTGACGGTGTAGATTCGGACAAGGCAAAAAAAAGAAAAAATGAATTGAAAAGAGAAATCAAACGGATGGAGGATGTATTATGCAATTACGAGAAATTATTAAAAAATTAGAAATTAAATATCCTTTGAATTCTCAACAAAGCTGGGATAATAGTGGACTTCAGATAGGTTGTTTAGATGCAACCATTACAAAGGCATATGTGGCGTTAGATGTTGAAATAGAGCATGTAAATCGAGCCATAGATGAAGGCGCAGAGCTTCTCATCACCCATCATCCTCTGTTCTTTGATTCTATTAAATCGCTGGAAAAGAATTGTTTTTATTATGAACTAATCAAGATGGCAATGACACATGATATCAATATTGTATCCTTCCACACGAACTTTGATAGTTCTCCAGAGGGCATGATCTATACTCCCTTTGACGACTTTTGGAGGGGGGGAAAAGAAAGGTTTGTGGAAGAAGAGGGACAGTTCTTTGGTTTTAAAACAATGGTCGATCCCATAGCTTTGAGAGATTTTGCCAAACAGATCGGAAACAGAGTAGCAACATCATCTCCTTTGGACATCCGTGTCTACGGAAATCCAGATAAAATAGTAAAGAGCATTGCTTTCATGGGAGGCAGTGGTGGTGGATATGTGGCAGAAGCCATTGCCATGGGCTGTGATCTATATATCACTGGTGATGTGAAATACCATCAGCAGCAAGCCGCTCAAAGAGATGGTATGGCAGTGATGGATTTGGGTCATGGGGGAAGCGAAGTACATTTTGTGGATATTATGAAAACGAACCTAGAGGAAATGGGCCTAAGCGTAATTGGTTCCCATTCCTTCTTTGGATCTTCCATACATGGACAGTGTATCGATTGATTTTATGGATGAAAAATGCTATACTATACTTGTAAATCAGACAGTCGCATGAAAATGAGGAAAGTCCGTGCTCCACAGAGCGAGGGTGCTGGATAACGTCCAGTGGGGGCGACCCTAAGGATAGTGCAACAGAAATAAACCGCCAATTAAAATTGGTAAGGATGGAAAGGCGAGGTAAGAGCTCACCGGCGTTTAGGCGACTAAACGGCCCTGTAAACCCCACCCGGAGCAAGACCAAAGCGAGTCAAAAGGCCTTTGCTCGAGGCTTCTCGAAAGGTAGGTTGCTGGAAGATATAGGTAACTATATCTCAAGATAGATGACTGTCAAATACAGAACACGGCTTATAGATTTACTAAAAAATTCGCTACGGCGATTTTTTTATGCTTTTCTATATAACATTGTTCATCCTTAGGATTTCAACAATAAAAAAATTGTTTTTGGCTATTTCACTTGTTTTTTTTTTATTTATAAGCTATAATTAAGACATACCGAGGAGGTTTGCATGCGAAAAATTATTAAACACTCCCTAAAAGTCATGGGAGCTATAGCTATACTTGTGTTTGCAACAAAAGATACGGGTACCATTATTCAACCTGTACAGATAGTAGACACAAAAGGTGCGCAAATGACTTTTGCGGATGGTGAAGTTGTAAATGTAGTGAATGAATCGGCTACAACATATACTGTGGAGCGTGACGGCGTTGTGGGAGAAGTGAACAAGGAATATATACTTCTCACACAGAGAAAATCTGTCAATTATTCTGTTCGAAGAATAACGGCTCTGAAAGAAGATCCTAACAGTGAAAATGTTAAGAGATTTTTGCTTGAAAAAGAAACACTCACTGTACAAAAAAATGAAGGCGCATATTGCTTCGTTTTGACAGAAGACAATATGACAGGATACGTTCTGACAGAAGATTTAGAAAAGGAAAATTTACCCATTGTCAATTTAGCTTTTCTACAGGCAGATGTTCCCACAGCAGATGGTGGACTTCTACCTAAGGATACGCTAGTTGTTGTTAAAAGTTATGGAAATGGGGTTTTTCGTTGCTTAGATCAAAGTGGAAAAGAACATAACATTCCAAAAGAACAGATCCGTTTTGTAAATGAACAAATTACTCGTGGTTTGGACAGTCGGTTTATGCAGCTTACAGATAGCATCATTGCCAAAGCAAAGGAATTTATTGGAACCCCCTATGTGTACGGTTCCTCTGGTCCCAATGCCTTTGATTGTTCTGGATTCACAAGTCATGTGTATAAGCTTATGGGTTACACAATCCCTCGTTCCAGTGCTTCACAATCAAACTATGGAACGCCCATTGCAAGAGAAGATTTACTTCCTGGAGATTTGTTGTTCTTTAACACAACGGGTTCCGGGGTAAGTCACGTGGGCATTTATATAGGGAATGGTCAGTTTATTCATGCTGCAAGTTCACCGGTCAATCGAGTCACAATATCAAGTTTATCTGAAGCGTATTATTCAAAGAGATATATTAGTGCACGTAGAGTGTTAAAATAGGAGGAAAAATTGAGTCAAGAATTGAGAGGTAAGGTTGTCGCAGATGTGATCAAAAACAACCTAAGAAATGAAATAGAAGAGTTTAAATCTAAAGGTATTGCACCAACCATTGCCGTTGTCCGTGTGGGGGAAAACCCTTCGGACATTTCTTATGAAAAAGCCATTGTTAAGGTAGCTGGTAGCATTGGAATGGAGACGAAGCTTGTTCAACTACCTGAGGAAACCACTACGGAACAGTTGGAAAAAGAAATCATTACGTTAAATGAAGATACCAAAGTTCATGGAATCCTGATGTTTAGACCTTTGCCAAAGCATATTGATCAAGAAAAAATGAGAGATATCATTTCGGCTGATAAAGATGTTGATGCGATGAATCCTATTAATCTAGAAAAAATATTTGAAGGAGATCCATCCGGATTGGAACCTGCAACGCCTAGAGCGGCTGTAGAGATGATTAAAGGACATGGATTTGAACTGAAAGGTAAAGATGTGGTTGTTATCAATCGATCTATGGTTGTTGGAAAACCACTAGCTATGATGCTTCTACAGGACAATGCAACGGTGACGATATGCCACTCCAAGACAGAGGATTTGAAAGCTCATACAAAGAGAGCCGATATCGTTGTGACTGCTCTGGGTAGACCTGCGACAATTGATGCTTCCTACTTTAACGAAGACTCCATTGTTATTGATGTTGGAGTAGGTATGACAGAAGATGGCAAATTATCTGGAGACGTAGATTATGATGCTGTCAACGGCAAAGTTAAGGCCATTACACCAGTACCTGGTGGCGTAGGAAGTATTACCACAAGCATACTTCTAAGTCAGGTCATGAAGGCTTGTAAAAAAATGAATAGTTAATAGTAATGAAAAACTTCCCTTGCTTTGGGAAGTTTTTTTAATGGTTATTTTAATTCATTAAGAAACCTCGTTGGTTGAAGCTTTTCACCCTCATCTTCCTTGTAAGATAACATAAATAGGGAGTTTTTAGCTCTTGTCATTCCAACGTAGAGCAACCTACGTTCTTCTTCCAGATCTTCAGCATTGCTTTTATATCCAGGTATTTCCTGATCTAACAAATCGACAAGAAAGACAGTATCAAACTCCAAACCTTTTGAGGCGTGCATACTGATTAATTTTACTCCTCGTGATGTTTGACTCATGGCAATTTGCTTTAATTCATCCAGTCTTTGTAAAAAATGGTCAATGTTTTTTGTTTCATGAGAAATAAATTGCAAGGTCCGAAACATCTTCATATATCCCTCTACGCCGCGACTTTGTTCTCTTTTAATTCTTGCTAAATAATTGTAATATCCACAGTCTTTTAATAAAATTTCCAGACCACGTTTTGGAAAATGTTTTTGTATTAGATTGCAATTGTTTCTTAGTTCTGCCAATTTTTCCTTTTTATAGGATGGAATCGTTGGATGGCGCAAAATTCGGTCAAAGACATTTTTCTCTTCTGACATATATTGGAGACTCAAAACTTCGTCTCGGGTCAAATATCCTTGCAATTTGTAATAAATGTTTTTATAGTGTTCCCATGATGTGTTGTCTGAAATAAAAGATAACATTTGGAAGATATCTCTTAAAATAAAATGGTTGAAAAAATCGGGCTGTCTCTCCTGAAGCTGAAAGGGTATTAAGTTTCGGTCCAATACATCCATAAGACCAATGGCAGATAAGTTATTTCGGTAGATGATTGCTTTTGAACCTCTATGTTCTCTTAAGTTTTTTATCAAAAACTCATATTGGGAGGTGCGACTCTTAAAGATACCAACCTTTACGGTGGAAATTTTTTCTTTGATGGCTGAAATCTCTTTTTCATAGCGGATCCGGTTGTTTTTAATCAATCGATTGGCAGAATTAACAATTTCTGAAACCGATCGATAATTTGTTTGTAGAAATCGAATGGATGCGCCGGGAAATTCGGTACTAAAACGCATTAGCATTTCAGGATAAGCACCACGAAATCTATAGATGCTTTGATCATCATCTGCCACTGCAAATATATTCATTTTTTTCGTTAGTAGAAGTTTGATAATTTCCCATTGTAGGGAAGATGTATCCTGTGCTTCATCTAACAATACATATTTGAACTTGTTTTTGTAGTGATTTTTTAAAGAAGCATCATTGGTCAATGCTTCGCGTGTCTTTATTAATAAGTCGTCAAAATCATATAAATTATGCTTTTCCTTATAATTTTCATAATGATAAAAATAGTGGACAAAATTCTCAATAGAAATCTCTTTCTCAAAACTTGCATCCAAAGAAACTTGTCGAGACTTTACTAATGAAATGGATTGCAAAAGAAGGATATATTCCTCTTGTGTCAACGAGGTAGAATGGTATGAGAGGTGAATTTCATTTAAAATATCATATCTAATCTTCCGAAACTCAGGGCCTTCTATCATAGAAAAACGAATTCGGTCCATGGAAGCTTTGTAGGATAGTATTTCATAACACAGAGAATGAATCGTCTTGATGTGTTGCACTCTAACCTTTGGTTCAATGTCATGAATTCTCTTACGCATATCCATGGCACTGGCCTTAGTAAATGTGAGAGCTAGAATTTCTGAAGGAGAAACAGAAGCTTCCTGAATTAAATGTAGAATGCGATGGATTAGTATTGTAGTTTTACCTGCACCCGGCACAGCCAATACTAAGCAAGGACCCTCGTTATGATAAATTGCCTCAAGTTGTTCTTTTGAAAACTTCATAAAAACCTCCAAGCTCTATTATATACATTTTAGCCCAATAAGTCGACTCCTAGTCTTGTTCTTACTTAAAGAAAAGCTTATAATAAGAAGAGGAGGATGGTATGAAAATACTTAAAAAGAACGTTGGTATTTATGGAGCCAATACCTATATACTATATAAACAATCTAAAAGAGCAATTATTATCGACTGTGGTGGCGATGCTGATGTCATTTCAGACATGGTGAAGGCCCATGACCTAGAAGTTGAAGCTATACTCATTACCCATGGTCACTTTGATCACATTACTGGTATTCCAGAATTAAGAAAACTAGTGGATGCTCCAGTATATGCTTCAGAAAAAGCGAAAGACTTACTAGAATCAGCAGATAAAAATTTATCAGCAAGTTCATGGTCTGGCCCCGTGACTCTTTTTTGTGATGGATATTTCAAAGACGGAGATACATTAGAATTTACTGATATGACAGTGCAGGTCATGGAGACGCCGGGACATACGGAAGGTTCTGTTGTATTCTATGTACAAGACTGTTTATTTACAGGAGATACATTATTCACAGGTTCCATAGGTAGAACAGATTTATATTCGGGCAATTACGATAAAATCGTAGAATCACTTCGAAAAATCTTGATTCACACTCCGGACAATACTAAAATTTATCCGGGTCATGGTCCCGAATCAACGATGAAGATTGAAAAAGAAAACAATCCATTTCTTTTGAGGATCCAATGTTAAATATTGAGACCAAAGGCTTTGAAATAGTTCACGCTCAAAGAGAAATTTTACGAACGTTTTTAGAATATAAAAATCCCGAGGAATACGAGAAAGATGCCACATTACACTTGTGGTTTGAAAATGGATATGCTGTAGCTGAATGGAAGGACGCGCAAGTAAGCAAGATATATAGACAGCCCATACAGCCATTGGATGAAGTAAAATCTATGAAATTATGCATTTACAATTTGATGACGATGGTTTTTGATAGAAGTCTTCCTTGGGGGAGTTTAACGGGAATCCGACCGGTAGCTTATCTTGAGGAGAACATTTCGAGGCTTGGAGCAGAAGTAGCGGAACAATATTTTTTGAAACTCTATGGTGTTAGTGAAGAAAAATACAAAATTGCAAAAGAAATCCTAGAAATGCAAAAAGATATTTTGTCATTACGCCAACATTCACATATCATCTATGTTCATATTCCTTTTTGTCCAAGTAGATGTAAGTATTGCTCCTTTGCAACCATGACGATGGATCGTAAGGGGCATCTAATGGGTGCATATGTGGATACATTAAAAAGGGAAATCATAGAAGGAAGCCATTTGATTTCAAATACAAAACCTGTGTCCATATATATTGGTGGTGGAACGCCCTCCACTCTCTCCCCTCAACAGGTTCAAGAGTTAATTCCTCTACTAATCAAGGCATTTGGACATACGAAAGAAATTACATTTGAAGCAGGTCGTCCAGATACCATCACAAAAGAGCTCTTGGAAAGTCTATCCTTTTGTGGGGTGGATAGAATTAGTGTAAATCCCCAAACTCTGAAAGAAGAAACTTTGAGGAAAATAGGCAGAGGACACGGGGTAAAAGAAGTCTATGATGCATTTCACCTGGCAAGACAATATGATTTGGATGTAAATATGGATATGATATTGGGTTTGGCAGGTGAAAATTCAGAAGATGTAATGGATACTTTAGATCAATTGCTAAAATTAGAACCTGAGAATATCACCGTCCATGCCTTGGCTATTAAAAATGGTAGCGAATGGAAACAATCCAACATTCGAATGGCAAGAACCATTGAGGAACAAGCTTCTATCATCTATAAGCAATTGAAGGGAAAGGAGTATTTTCCCTATTATTTATATCGTCAGCGAAGACAAGTGGGAGAGGCCGAAAATATAGGCTACTCTAAAAGGGGAAAGGAAAATATATTTAATATATTAAGTATGGACGATAAGGTCAATGTTTTGGGCTTTGGTATGGGAGCTGTAAGTAAGTTTGTAGACGGAAACAACAACATAAAAAGAGTGTTTGGTTACAGAGATTTAGATCATTATTTACAAGGGTATAAAAAAATTCTGCAAGACAAAGAAGATGCGTACACATCCTGTGAATTGACAAGGGTTTAGATGAATGATATGATACTATTTATTACTACATATGGAGGTAGTTATGGGAACAATGGGTAAGTTGCGTCGCACAATGTATTGTGGCGACATAAGAAAAGAACATGTAGGACAAGAAGTTGTTTTAATGGGCTGGGTTCAAAGGAGTCGAAATCTTGGAAAATTGATTTTTACCGATATTCGAGATATTCGAGGCATCTGTCAAGCGGTGTTTCATGAGGATGATGCGGCTCTTTTTGCGTTAGCTAAAGATTTGAAGAATGAATATGTAGTGGCCGTTCGTGGTGTGGTACGAGAGCGCTCTAGCAAAAACACTGAAATACCAACGGGCGAGATAGAAGTGGAAGTTTCTGAGCTCATTATTCTTGACACAGCAAAAACTCCTCCAATTTATATAAAAGATGGGGATAATGTCAATGAAGAAATGCGTTTGAAGTACAGATACTTGGATTTGCGTAAACCGGAAATGCAACAAAAGTTAATCAATCGTTCCAAATTGACAAAGTGTATTCGTGATTTTTATCACGAACATAATTTTCATGAGATAGAAACACCCATGCTTGCAAAATCAACTCCTGAAGGAGCAAGAGATTACTTGGTTCCCAGTCGTTTGTATGAAGGTAAATTTTACGCTCTACCACAGAGTCCGCAGATCTTTAAACAGCTACTCATGGTTTCTGGTATGGATCGTTATTTTCAAATTACCAAATGTTTCCGCGATGAGGATCTTCGCGCCAATAGACAACCGGAGTTTACCCAGATAGACGTGGAAATGTCCTTTGTGGATGAAGACGATGTTTTATCCATTCATGAAAAACTGGTTAAGAAATTATTTAAGGAAATGGTAAAGTATGATGTTCCACTACCTTTACATCGTATGACATATGAAGAAGCAATGGAAAGGTTTGGTGTGGATAAGCCTGACCTACGCTTTGGAATGGAACTTAAGAATTTAAATGAAATTCTCAAGGATTCTTCATTTAATGTTTTTTCTAACACAGTTGCCAATGGGAATGTAATTCGTGCCATAAATTTTGACGAAGGAGATGCACTGGTAAGTAAGAAAGGTATGAAAAAACTGGAAGAATTTGTAAAGGATTATGGTGCCAAAGGCCTTATCCACGTTAGGTATAATGAGGAAAAAGATTCCTCCATAGACAAATTCCTATCGGAAGAAGAAAAAGATCGTATTTTTTCTGCCATGGGAAGCAAAGAGGGAGATATTGTCTTTATCATTGCAGATACCTTCTCTACTACGTCTCATGCACTGGGGAATTTAAGAAACCATCTTGCCAAAATGGCAGACGTGGTTGATCCGAATCAGTATGAAGTCCTATGGATTACAGATTTTCCCTTGTTTGAATATGATGAGGAAGAGGAGAGATATGTGGCAAAACACCACCCATTTACATCACCAAAAATGGAAGATATTGATCTATTGGAATCTAATCCAGAAAAGGTTCGTTCCAAGGCTTATGACCTTGTCATCAATGGTGAAGAGATGGGAGGGGGCTCCATTCGAATCAACAACTCCGAATTACAGGCAAAGATGTTTAAGGCATTAGGATTTACAAAAGAAAAAGCACAGGAACAATTTGGATTTTTGATTGAAGCTTTGAGTTATGGTACACCTCCCCATGGAGGAATTGCCTTTGGTTTAGATAGGATGGTTCAACTCTTTACCAATACTCCAAATATTCGAGATGTCATTGCATTTCCGAAAACCCAGAGTGCTATTTGCCTTATGACAGAAGCACCATCATTGGTAAGTGCAGACCAGTTAAAGGAAGTGCATTTAAAAGTTGATAAATAAAGCCCATGACAGGACAATTGCACTATTAGGTAAGGAACAATTTCAAATACTACGTGAATCAAAGGTTTTGATTGTCGGAGTCGGTGGTGTCGGAGGATATGCCGTAGAAACTCTCGTTCGTGCAGGAATTGGAAAGCTGGTTCTTGTTGATTTTGATGATTTTGAAGAAAGCAATCTCAACAGACAGTTGGGAGCGCTCCAACAAAACATTGGAAAATCAAAAGTACATGGTTGGTATCAACGAATTCAAGAAATACATCCAGAAATATTGGTGGACGCTTATGTTGATAGAGTAACGTCCACCAATATAGACACGTATATAAAAGACATGGATATGATATTAGATATGTGTGATGATTTGAACGCAAAAGTAGCCATGATTCACCATGCCGCTTCCCATGGGATACCAATAATATCCGCCATGGGAGCAGGTAACAGAATTGATATATCTCACCTAAAATTCACGACTTTAGATAAAACCAGATATTGCCCATTGGCAAAAAGACTCCGTAAATTAGTGGATTTGTCTGAACAAAAAGTGACGCCTGTCTTATACTACGACAATGAAATTTATAAAAGTGGAGATATTGTTGGTACAATCAGTTATGCTCCGGCATATATGGGGATACGTGCTGGTGCAGAGGCAATACAAATCCTTTTGAAAGGGGGATTCCATGATTCGCATCGGTTGGGTAGCTAAAGTCAAAGACAATCGATTAACTATTCATGTCCCTAGGGTTTCAGGGTGTGGAGGTAATTGCAATTCATGTGGCGCTTCCTGTGAGACTAGTATTCATGTGGTTGAAACTGCAAATACATTGGGAGCAAAAGAGGGAGATTTCGTAGAACTTGCATTCTCAGAAGTACATTCACTTCGCATTAGTCTCCTAATTTACATATTGCCTTTACTCTTCTTTATAATAGGGATTGTCTTTGCTTCAAAATTTTTCGATATGAGTGAAATACAGTCCTTGGGCATAGGCTTTGTTATGCTCATCCTATCTTTTATATGTCTATACTTCGTGGATAAAAGATTAAAAAAAAGAGTACAAGATTCAATCATACTTCGTTCCATTATTCAGCGTCCATTTCAAAACAATAGTTGATTATTTTTAATCCTATTGTTTTTTTATTGTGCTATCTTTGTCCATTGCAGATAAGAATATTTCGTGATATAATCGGGTTATATTAATCAAGGAGGTACAGAATGGATTTTTCAAATCTTAAGAAAAACGACCCCGAAATATATCAGGTCGTAATGGACGAAAAAGAACGTCAAGATTCACACATCGAACTGATTGCCAGTGAAAACTTTGTTACACCGGCTGTGATGGAGGCAATGGGCTCATATTTAACCAATAAGTATGCAGAAGGCTATCCTGCCAAAAGATATTATGGTGGATGTGAAGTAGTTGATATTGCTGAAGACTTGGCAAGAGATAGATTATGCAAACTATTTGGAGCAGAGCACGCAAACGTGCAGCCACATTCTGGAGCGAATGCCAACATGGCAGTATATTTTGCTCTACTAGAAGCTGGAGACAAGGTCATGGGGATGAACCTTTCGGAAGGTGGTCACTTAACCCACGGATCTCCAGTAAATATTAGCGGAACATATTATGATTTTGTTGCTTATGGTGTTGATTCCAAAACCGAAGTGATGAACTATGATGAAATTATGGAGATTGCAAAAAAGGAAAGACCTAAACTCATCGTCGCAGGTGCCAGCGCTTACCCAAGAACCATTGATTTCAAGAAATTCAAGGAGATTGCAGATGAAGTGGGCGCTCTACTCATGGTAGATATGGCACACATCGCTGGACTTATAGCAGCAGGACTTCATCCCACACCAGTAGGATATGCCGATTATGTAACTACTACGACACACAAGACCCTTAGAGGTCCCAGAGGTGGAGCTATCTTGACTTCTAAAGAAAATGCTAAGAAAATCGACAAGGCTGTTTTCCCTGGTACACAAGGTGGACCATTGATGCACGTGATTGCTGCTAAGGCTGTAGCTTTTGGAGAAGCATTAAAACCAGAATTTAAACAATACCAGCAACAAGTAATCAATAATGCTCAAGCTTTGGCCAATGGTTTGAAAGAACATGGTTTCCGTCTGGTATCGGATGGTACAGACAATCATTTGATTCTTATCGATGTGAAAGCAAAAGGCTTTACCGGAAAAGAAGCTGAGAAAATGTTAAATGATATTGGAATTGCTGCAAACAAGAACACAATTCCCAATGAAACAGAATCTCCCTTCGTAACTTCTGGAATTCGTATTGGTACGCCGGCCATGACAACTCGTGGTTTTAAAGAAGCTGAAATGAAAGAAGTTGCAAGTATCATGAACGACACCCTTGATATTTCATATGATAGAGAAAAACTCAAAGCAAGAGTTCATGAACTCTGTGAAGGTCATAAGTTGTACGACTAAGATAAAAGGATGTGATTATCACATCCTTTTTTGATGCATAAATGTGATATCTACACTAACTTAGAGTATAGTTTTATTAATTCAGTGAATCTTAGTTGTCTCAGTTTTAATGTCGAAGCTTTTCCTTTGTTGTATTATAAGCTTTGAAAAAAGGTGTGGATGTATGCTATAATCATAAGAAGAGGTAATTGTAATGAGAAATGAAATTGTGACCATTGTAGGTCGTCCAAATGTGGGAAAGTCCACCTTATTTAATAAAATAGCCAAATCGAGAATGTCTATTACGGAGGATACCCCAGGGGTTACGAGAGATAGACTGTATACGAAAGCTGAATGGCTTGGTAGGCCATTTCTTTTGGTAGACACCGGTGGATTGGATCCCAAAAGCGATGATGAATTTATGCCAGAAATCATTGAACAAGCGGAAACGGCCATTGAAAGCAGTTGTGCCGTTATATTTATTGTCGATGGCAAAGAAGGGGTTTCTCCTGTGGATAGAACATTGGCATCCATGTTGCGAAAAATGAATACCAACATTGTACTTGCCATTAATAAGATGGATAGTAAAGACGCAAAAGATAACTATTATGATTTTTATGAGCTGGGGATTGCAGATATGATATCAATTTCTGCGGAGCATGGTCAAGGAATTGGAGATTTACTGGATATGGTCTTTCAATATTTTCCTGAGCCAATGGAAAATGATGAGCAAGATGAGGACATAAAAGTTGCCTTTATTGGAAAGCCCAATGTTGGAAAGAGTTCCATGCTAAACTATATATTGGGAGAAAAAAGAGCCATAGTAACCAATATTCCAGGTACGACAAGGGATTCCATCGATACCTACGCAACCATCCGAGATCGTTCGTTTCGATTGATCGACACAGCGGGATTAAGAAAAAAAGGTAAGATTACGGATAAAGTTGAACGATATTCTGTCCTTCGGACTTTATCTGCTGTGGATGAATGTGACATAGCAATCTTATTTGTTGATGCGACAGAAGGGATTACAGAGCAAGATACCAAAGTGATGGGATATGCTTTTGAAAGTGGAAAAGGTCTTTTAATTGCTATCAATAAATGGGATTTGATTGAGAAAGAAACAAATACACAGAATGAGTATGTTAAAGACATACGAACAAAGCTTGGATATGTTGGTTTTGCACCGATTGTATTTGTATCGGCAAAAACTGGCCAAAGAGTGGACAAACTCATTGATAAAATCTTGGAAGTATATGATAACTACTATTTTCGTATTTCAACAGGCGTGTTAAATGAAGTTATTTCCGAAGCAATTCTATTAAATACGACTCCTCAAGATAAGGGAAGACGACTTAAAATTTATTATGCCACACAGGTCGGAGTAGCACCGCCTACGTTTAATTTCTATGTCAATGATACTAAATTAACTCATTTTTCCTACACTCGATATTTAGAAAACACCTTAAGAAAAGCCTTTGGATTTGAAGGAGTTCCAATTATTTTAAATTATAGAAATCGAGGAGAGTAATGTACTATATTTTTTCATATCTCTTAGGATCTGTCAGTTTTTCATACATTCTTGTAAAAGTATTAAAGGGTGTAGATATAAGAGAACAGGGTAGTAAAAACGCAGGTGGCACCAACGTACTAAGAAATCATGGTTGGCCCATCGCTCTGGTGGTGGGAATCCTTGATGTTTTAAAGGGTACCCTAGCAACCTACATTGGATTTAAAATGGGAATGGACAAAGCCCTTTTGGGTTTGGTCTGTGTTGTTTTGGGGCATAATTTCCCCATCTATTTTGGATTCAAAGGGGGAAAGGGAATTGCCACATCCTTTGGAGGTCTTATCTTTCTGTTTCCGATGTGGACAGCCATCGTTGCTGGGATTTGTATTTTGATAGTCTATTTAACAAAATACGTATCTTTAGGAAGTATTGTTTTCATGACGGTCTTACCGATTCTTTTGATATCAATAAAGGATCTATCTGTTTTAAATAAAATTTGTATTGGAGGTTTGGGTATCCTTGCCATCATACGTCATAGATCCAACATACAAAGACTCATTCATGGAGAAGAGAACAAAATATCATCTGGGGGTAAGAAATAATGAATATATCTGTAGTAGGTGGCGGAAGTTGGGGGATATCCTTAGCCAATGTACTTGTAGACAATGGGCACAACGTAACCATGTATTTGCGGGATAAAGAACAATGTGAATATATTCAAAAAGAGGGACATAGCCCAAAATATCTTAAAGACTTTGTATTTCCCCAAACATTACAATTGAAAACATCTTTAGAAGACGCCATCGTGAATGCTGAGATGATATTGATGGTGGTACCACTACAGCAGTTGCAGGATGTTCTTCAGAAAATGACTCCCTTTGTGACGAAAAAGATGATTTTGGTCAATGCTTCCAAGGGAATACATTTTAAAACATTAAAAACGGCTTCAGAACTTGTAGAGGATATACTTCCTGGACAGCCATATGCTGTTTTAAGTGGACCTTCCCACGCTGAGGAAGTTTCAAAACGACTGCTAACCTCTGTTGTGAGTTGTAGCAGCGATGTTGAAATTGCAAAAGTGGTACAAGATGCATTTATGAATGACTATTTTAGAGTCTATGTTCATACAGATGTAAGAGGCGTGGAAATAGCCGGTGCATTAAAAAACGTGGTAGCGATCGCATCTGGTCTTTTGAGTGGCCTTGAGCAGGGGGATAATGCAAGAGCAGCTCTCATATCGAGAGGTTTATTTGAAATATTTAAATTGGCCAAGAAAATGGGATGTGATATGCAAACTTTCATGGGGTTGGCTGGAGTAGGAGACTTGATTGTCACGGCTACGTCCGTTCATTCCCGAAATTACAGAGCCGGTATTTTACTTGGAAAAGGATGTTCTGTAGAAGAATTGGAAAAAGAAATAGGGATGGTTGTAGAAGGCATCATGACAACCCAATCTGCGCATACATTGGCAAAGATGCATGGTGTAGAAATGCCTATTACCAATGCTTTGTATGCCGTATTATTTGAAGGGAAAAACCCTGAAAAGGCAGTGATGGAATTGATGAAGAGAAGCAAGAAACATGAATTTTTAGAAAAGATGGAACTTTAAAATGAAAAAAGACACATCATCTTCCATCAGTCCGATTTTTTTAATCATCATTGCATTCATATATGCTCTATTTCTATTTATATATGTTCGTCCGATGCTTCAAGCTCACTCAAAGGAATTGGTGTTACCAGAAGACACGGTGTATTATGATTCCATTGAGGTGAATACCATATTTTTAAAAAATGAAATCCTTTTTGGATCAGAACAAGTGACAGAACATAAACTTGCTTACGATGAGGGGAGTCGTTTGCCTTTTGGTGTAATTCGTGCAGGCAAGACTCCTAGTAAAGATTACCAAGAATTACAAAGAGACCTTTCAAAAACGTTGGATCGCATTTCAATTTTACAGCAAGAAATCAGTGATATTGAAGTTCTTTTAAGAGAAAGTATTTTGCAAAAAAAATATATGGATGTGGAGTCTTTGGTAAAAAACTTTGATTATCTTTATGTTGATCATTCGGGTGAAGATTCCATAGCTGCTTTAAAGAACAAAGAAAAGACCATACGGGAACAACTTTTCCGCATGAATGAAAGTATTGGTTGGAATCCACCTGGTTTGATAAGCTATGTAACTGATGGATTTGAAGCCTATTCAACATCCGCCTTTCAGGATATGAGTTCTCTAGAATTTGATTCCTTATGGGAAAAGGAATCTTCTCATAGTATCCAAGGGTATTTTAAGATTGTCGATAATTTTTACGGTGTTTTTGTATTTAAAGTATCTGACGTGAAACAATTTGAACCTTACATGAATCAGATTGTAAATATTCGATTGGAGGGAAAGGATAAATTTTATAAAGGCAGATTGAGTTGGAATAACAACGGGGAGGATGGGAAAGTTGCTGGAATTCATGTCAATTCCTACATTGAAGATTTATATCCTATTCGTAAAGCCACCATGGAAATAATTTTCAGAGAGCAACCAGCTTTGAAGATACCAACCACCAGCATTATTCAATACAATGGGATCTCGGGAGTTTGTGTAAAGGATATAAATGGGATTGTTCAATTTCGTCCTGTTGAGATCTTAAAGAGTGATAAGGATGTGTCTTATGTTGCTAAAGGAAATAGTAGTCATATGATAGAAAATGGCGAGACTAAAACTCGAACGTTGGCTTTTTATGAAGAGATATTAAAATTTCCTCAACTGGATAAAATAGGGAAGATATACAGGAGATAATATGAGTATTCAAGAGAATTTAAACCATGTATGGGAAAATATTGAACAAAGTGCAGCGAAAAGTGGAAGAACCAAAGAGGACATTACTTTAATTGCTGTTACCAAAACCATTTCTATGAATCGCATTTTAGAAGCAACAAAATTGGGTATTAAAGACATAGGGGAGAATCGTCCGCAAGAAATCCAAGAGAAGATTGATTTTATTCCCGAAAATATTCATCTTCATATGATTGGACAATTGCAAACAAATAAAGTAAAATATATCATAGGCGGATGTAGTTTAATTCATTCTTTAGATCGACTGAGTCTTCTTAGAGAAATAGATAAACGTGGGAAGAGTATGGATAAGAAGATACATACACTGATTCAAATAAATCACACCACCGATGAAAACAGAGGTGGGATTCCATTATCTGGTCTAGAAGATTTTCTCGGATGTTTATCAGAGTATCCAAATGTATTTGTGGATGGTTTGATGTGTGTCGCCTCATTAACAGAGGATGAGACAAAGTTAAGAACAGAATTTTCATCTATGAGAAAAGCCTTGGAAGATTTAAAAAAATATGAAACAGACAATTTTCGCCCCACTATTCTTTCCATGGGTATGAGCCATGACTATAAGATTGCCATTGAAGAAGGAGCAACTCACGTGAGAATAGGAAGTGCCATTTTTGGCGATAGAACAAGGAGGTAATTATGAGCTTTTTGGACAAAATGAAAAATTTAATCATTGCTCCCGACGAAGAAGAGGAGTATGAAAGAGAAGAGATGGATGAGATTTCCGAGGTAACAGAGGTAGAAAAACCTCGAAGATCATACACCACTTCTAAATATGCAGAACCAAAGGTTCATGCCATCCCGAGAACCACATCTTCCTTTAAAATTCAAATCCAAGACCCTTTGAAATATGATGATGCTCCTAAGATTATCGACCATTTGATTCGTAATGATGCGGTGGTTGTGAATTTTGAGCACCTAGAGCCTGAATTAAAGCGTCAAGTTTTTGATTTTATCAATGGCGGAATTTATGCTGTTCAAGGTAAGATTCAAAAGGTAACCAAGGATATCTTTATTCTAGCTCCACGGGATGTTGCTGTGGAAGGAATCAAAGAAGAGCTTATGGAAAGTGGCCTATATACTTGGTAGTAGACAATCTATCTTTTTTGAAAACACAGGAGGAACGGATTGCCTATAGAAGTATTTGGGAGAAAGCTGAGAGGGCTGATACGACCTTTACTTTTGTTGCTACGGATTTTTTAGACCCGTTTCTTCAAGCGCTTGCCGATAGTGTGAGGAATTCATTTCCAAACCTGCGGCTTTCTTTTTTGGGAGGATATCCGGAAGCCGAAAGGAAAAGAGCTGTCTTCTATCCCGACTTTTTGGAATTGGAGGATGAGAGGGAGTTTATTTCTGTCCTAGCCTTTGATAATAAGGAGTTTTCCATCGGCCATAGAGATGTTTTGGGGAAGACCTTATCCTTGGGATTGGATCGAAAAGTGATAGGAGATATTCTCATTGATGACAAGGTTATTTTAATCGTATCTGCCTCTGTGTCTAATTTCTTATTATCTGAATTAAGAGATATTAAGCGCCATAAAATCCAGCTCTATGAATATACTGAGAACCTTCAGATTTCAGAGGATGAGCAATGGATAGCGGAAGATATCATAACACCAGCCTTGAGAATAGATACGGTTATAGCAAAATTGTTTAGATTGTCACGTTCTGATGCACAAAGGGTCATTCGACAAGGAAAGCTCAAAATTAATCATAGAGAAGAAACGAAGACCCATGCTACTATTCAAGAAGGTGATCTTATCAGTCTTCGGGGATATGGTAGGGTGAGGTGTATAGAGCAGGCAGGTAAAACGCAAAGAGGTAACTTTCGTTTAATATTTAAAAAACAAATGGAGAAGAGATGATTTTTTTACTCGTTCCTTTATTTATCATTCTAGATCAAGTATCCAAGATACTTATAAGTAAATATCTAAAGTATGGATCAAAAGCAATTTTTGGAGATTGGTTCCATCTTACTTATGTAGAAAATCCTGGAGCAGCTTTTGGAATGCTTGCTGGACGTCAGACTTTTTTCATCGTGCTAACAGTGGCTGTGGTTCTTTTCTTTTCTTTTTTCCTTTACAAGGAATATGGCCAGCTCAATGGTGTAGAAAAATGGGCTGCGGTTTGCTTTTTGTCAGGAGCAATAGGAAATTTAATTGATAGAATTATCTATGGCTATGTAATCGATTTTATTGATATTACCTTCTTTGGTACGTATCATTTTCCGGTGTTTAACGTCGCTGATATACTAATCTCAATGGGAGCGTTTTTCTTTCTCATTTCTGTATTTTATAGGTCAAAAGCATGAAATTTACTTGGCTTGAGGATTCGGATAATAGATTAGACACTTTCTATGCATGGTTTGATTATACTTCTAGGAGCATATTTGCTAGAGCCATTGATGAAGGACTTGTCACAGTCAACGATAAGACTGTGAAACGGAACTATAAATTGACCAATGGGGATAGAGTGGAAATTCAACCGATGGAAGATGAAAATATTACTCCAAAGGATTTAAACATTGATATTCTATATGAGGATGACCATATACTGATGATAAATAAACCACCATTTTTGGCAGTTCATCCCGCAAAAAGTTTTAAGGGGGATACGGTGGTTCATTGGTTGCTTCATTATGGCTGTAAATTGAGTGATGGGGAAGATGAAAATCGTCCTGGGATTGTACATCGATTGGATGCAGATACAACGGGAGTTCTTCTTATTGCAAAAGATAATAGAATTCATCAAAAGTTAAAGGAAATGTTCCAGAATCATAAAGTAAGAAAACAATATATTGCAATCGTACATGGGCTTCCCAAAGAAGATACATTCACCATCCAAGATCCCATTGGCAGGGGAAATAATCCTACGAAAATGGCAGTCGTCACAAATGGAAGAAATGCGATTACACATGTCCATGTTTTAAAACGGGCGCAGGATTTTAGTCTATTGGAGTTAGAAATCGAAACGGGAAGAACCCATCAAATTCGAGTGCATCTATCCCATAAAGGCTTTCCTATAGTAGGAGATCCTGTCTACGGTAGAAAGAAAGAAAAGATTACCGCAAAAAGACAAATGCTTCATGCGAAGTCTCTTAGGTTTCAACATCCAGTATTAAAAAAAGAGCTCCATGTTGAAGCTCCGTTGCCAAATGATTTTAAAGAAGTAGGGAAAAAAACCTTACTTATTTGATGGCGATACTGTAATGGTTTTAAAGTTTTCGTAGGTGACGAGGCCAGGTTTTTGGCCTTTTATTTTTTTTACGTTTTTTACTTCTGTATAGTCAATATCACACTTGGCAGTTTTTCCAGAATATTTAGCACAAATTGTGGCTGCAAACTGGATATCGATGTCCTTGGCTTCCTGATTTCCACTGCGCAATATGACGTGGGTGCCGGGTTCATTTCTAACATGAAACCAAAGATCGCTTTTATGCGCTACTTTAAAGGTCAGTGCATCGTTTTGAACATTGTTTTTACCGACGAGAACATCAAAACCACTGGGACTTTTGTACTCCTTATAGGTGGATTTTGGTATATGCACCTTTGTTTTCGATTTGAACTTTAATACATGATTATCCATGAGTTCTTTTTTGATATAATGAATATCATCCAGACTCTCCGCTTGCTCCAAGTGTAAAAGAACGGACTGAAGATAATGAATCATGTTTTTTGTCGTAGGAATACGTCGGGACAAAATAGCTTCTGTATTTTTTAGTTTATTGTATCGATTATAGTAGTGCTGTACATTTTCCTTTGGTGATAAAGTTTCTTGTAAAGCAATGGTCATTTTTTCTTGTGAATCAGAATAGAAGTTGTCAACCTCAATGGATGTTTGACCTTTTTGTATTTTATAAATATTTGCTGCTAAAAGATCAGCTTTTATCTTAATGCTCTCTCTTTTTTTTGATTTTTCAAAATCTTGCATTTGTATGGAAAGTGTTTTCCGGAGGGCCTCAATTTTTCTCTTTACAGCTTTCGACAACTCATGGGTTCTAGAGGCTTGAATCTTTCTGTGAGACCGGACTTCATAAAATTCTTTCGTGGCACTTAGCATACTATCAAATGATTTGAATGTAAGACCGGTGTACTCTAATGGAATGGCTGACAAAATTTTAGGGGTTGTTTGATGATAATAAATTCTGGGTTGAAAACGACATTTTCTAATATTCTCAAATGTTTGCAACAAAACTTCTGTTAAGGTTTCATTTTGTTCTGTAGTTAGATTACTCATGTTAACTTCTTCAGGTAAATGGGCTTGAAATAAAATTTCCTTGGATATTTCAGGATTAAAGCCTTGTATTTGACGATAGAATACTTTTTTTAAAGGTGTAATTTCATCGGATGAAATGGCCTCCAAAAGAATCGTATCATCCGTTTCTAAGAGGTTTAAGGCTTCTGATTTTGGGAGTACATAAGACTCTTTGGGCAGAACCAAACGAAGACTACTCATGTCTGGAAAAACTCGAATAAGAGAGTCGATGATTTCCTTTGTATCAGGTCGATATATGATGAGATTGGAATATTTTCCCATAATCTCAAAATTCAAATGGAGTATGGAAGAGTCAAAATGATCGGCAGAAGTTTTAATCTCAAAGGTCAATATACGATCCATCCCCACTTGATAGATATCTTGGATACGGGCACCAATAAAATATTTTCTTAACAGCATACAAAACATGGGTGGTTGTTTGGGGCTATCCATCTTTTCGCTCGTTAAAAAAAGGGTTGGGGTGTCAGTTGAAAAACAAAATTTTAAGTTTAAATTTTGATTGGAAGCTCTCACATAAAAAGAAACATCTCGATTTTCTTGATATACCTTGTCAATTCTTGCTCCCTGCAACACACTTTTTAACTCCGAGGCTAAAGCTCGTAGAGAAACACCATTTAAACTCATTGTATCACCTCATCTACATATATTATAAGGCAAGGACAACAGGCAAGACAAATATGTACAATAATTCATAATTCATTGCTTATTTGTCAAAATACAGATATGATGGATATAAAGAAAATCAAATCAATAAGGAGAAAATTTTGAATAGGTGGTGGAATACTTTGAGTAGAGGATTTCTGTTGGTTTTATCAGGGCCTTCAGGTGCTGGAAAGGGAACAGTAAGCAAAGAACTTATACAGCGAAATGAGGATATTGTTTTTTCTATCAGCGCTACAACACGAGATAAAAGACCTGGTGAACAGGATGGAGTGAATTATTATTTTATGGACGAAGAAACATTTGATGCAAAGGCAAATGCGGGTGAATTTTTAGAATATGCCCACGTGCATAACGATAAGTATGCGACTCCCAAAGAATTTGTAATGAACAAAGTTGCCGAAGGGGAGATTGTATTGTTAGAGATTGACGTCCAAGGGGCCTTGCAGATTAAAAAGAATTATAAGAACGCAGTATTTATGTTTCTCTTGCCCCCTAGTATGACCGAATTAAAACGAAGAATAGAAGGCAGACAAACAGAAACTGAAGAAGAGATAGAATTGCGATATTCCAACGCGTTTAAAGAGTTGGACTTTGTCAATGAATATGACTATTTTGTGGTAAACGATACGGTAGAACAAGCTGTTCTCGATATGGAAGCCATTATAAGAGCAGAAAAACATAGAGTTAAACGATTCAAATATATAAAAGAAAGAGTTATAGGAGAAAAAAATGTATAATCCATCATCAAAAGTTTTAGGAGAAAATGTAAGTCGCTATACCCTGGTAATGGTTGTGGCAAAGAGGGCACGTCAGATTGTCCAGGGATCCACATCAAAAGTTCATACAGATTATGAAAACCCAATTTCCATTGCTTTGGAAGAGATAAGAGAAGGAAAAATTGAATATAGGGAAGTTGAACATGTGGAAAAATAAGCGTGTTCTTCTTGGTGTAACAGGAGGGATAGCGGCCTATAAGGCAATTCACTTGGCCAGTCAATTAACCAAAAGAGGAGCCATCGTTGATGTTGTATTTACACCAGCTGCAAAACAATTTGTCACGGCTTTATCCTTTTCCTCGATCACAGGAAGAGGAGTGTACGAAGACATGTTTACGCATATAAATGGTGAGATTGCACATATTCATTTGTCAAAGGTAGACTATATTCTTATGGTTCCTGCTACGAAGAATGAAATTGCAAAGCTTGCTAGTGGTGTAGCTGATAATTTATTGCTCAATACGATCTATGCATCTAAAGCAAAGATTTATATTGCACCAGCGATGAACACAACTATGTATACACATAAGACCACAGAAGATGCACTGGATACATTAAGGTCTTTTGGATATACCATTATACCACCTGTATCTGGGATTTTGGCATGTAAAGAACACGGCATTGGAAAGCTTGATGAGCCAGAGCATATTCTTGAATTCATTGAGGAACATGAAACTCACTTGGATGGAATCTTTAAAGGGAAAAATGTCATTCTAACAGGAGGACCGACCATTTCGAAGATGGATCCAGTTCGTATATTCACGAATCAGTCTTCTGGTAAAATGGCCAATGCACTTGGTGTAGCGCTTAAAAAAAGAGGAGCCAATGTTTCTTATATCGGTTATTTCGAACCCACATTTGGACCAGAAAAATATATTCATATTGAAACAACAGAAGAAATGTTAGAAGCCGTGAAAGAAGCTTCAAAACAAGGCGATATCTTCATAATGTGTGCTGCACCATTGGATTATGCGTTTGAGAGTTATTCAACACAAAAAGTAAAAAAAGCTGGGGATCTCGTTATAAAGCTGAAGCGAACACCAGATATTTTGAAGACATTAAAAAAAGAAGTTCAAGAAATGATCGTTATAGGATTTGCTGCGGAGACAGAAAATCATATGGAAAACGGGATGAAGAAATTAACAGAAAAAGAAATGGACTATATAATTGTCAACGACGTGTCTAGCAAGACGATGGGAATGGGTTCTGCAATGAATGCGGGAACGATATTGCACCGTTCTGGCGATAGAAAAGAAATCCATCCCATGAATAAAGACTGCATGGCAGAAGAAATTTTAGAATTTGTTGAGGCACAGGAGACATGTATGTAGAAGTACTCATTAACCGAAACATAGATTCACTAGATAAACCTTTTACCTATCACGTTCCTGTAAACTTGGAAGAAAGTACACGTGTTGGATGTAGAGTCATCGTGCCGTTTGGTAAGGCCAATCAGCCAATTTCTGGTATTATAACAAATCTCTCCCAGGATGGGACACCGGATTTTGAAACGAAAGATATTTTTCGTATCGTAGATAAAGAACCGTTCATTCAAGACGAAGAATTGGAACTTGCTGACTTTATCTCTAGTCAGACTTTTTGTAATCGCATGGAGGCTATCAAGCTATTTTTGCCACCTGGAGACATGAATTCCATCGAAAAAATTCTTGTTCCTAGAGAAAATGCTCCTGAACTTTTTAACAAGAAGGATGTATTGAGAGAGCATGAGTGGAGTAAAATTGACAGTGATACCATTGCACACTGGATGAATGAAGGTCGGGTATCCTTCTGTTATCGTCTGGATGGGAAGCAAACCCGATACAGTAAGATTTTGTATAAAGTTAGCTCACTGACTCCTACGACTCAAAAATTAACACAAAAGCAAAGAGATGTCTACGAACTTGTCCAACAAGAGTCCTTAGAAAAATCCGAAATCATGGAACGACTGGGCATATCAGATACACCCATAAAAAATCTTGAGGCTAAAGGATTGCTGTGTACGGAGAGAGTATACTACAAAAAAACATTACAAGAAACGGAAAGGTATAAAAAGCATGCTCTGAATCCTGCGCAGCAAGAAGTATTCGATGAAATTTTATCTGCCGATAAGAATCCTTTTTTCTTACTCCATGGAGTGACGGGATCAGGTAAGACAGAATTATATTTGCAGCTGGTAGAAAAAATATTGAATCAAGGGAAAAATGCAATCATTTTAGTTCCAGAAATTGGACTGACGCCACAAACGGTTGCACGGTTCAAAGGTAGATTTAAGGAAGAAATTGCAATTATACATTCTCAGCTTACGACAAAAGAGCGATTTAATGAATGGATTCGTATTAAAAATGGGGATGCAAGAATTGTAGTAGGAGCAAGATCAGCTATTTTTGCGCCTATGAAAAATATCGGAATTATAGTCATTGATGAAGAGCATGATAATTCTTATATTTCAAGCAAAACTCCCAAATATCGCACGGTAGACATAGCTGAGTTTCGTGCACGAAAAAACAATGCAATATTACTCCTTGGCACAGCAACACCGGGGATTGAAACATACTGGAAGTCAAAAACAGGGGAATATAAACTGCTAGAAATAAGTACTAGAGCTAATAATCAACCCTTGCCATCGGTGCAGTTAGTGGATATGGCGGCAGAGTTAAAAAATGGAAACACTTCTATTTTTTCATTGGCGTTATATGAGGCCCTACTTCGGAATTTACAGGAAAAGAAACAGTCTATGCTCTTTCTTAACAGAAGAGGTTTTTCTAGTTTCATTACCTGTCGATCCTGTGGTGAAGCAATCACCTGTGAGCATTGTGATGTTTCTATGACGTATCATAAAAAAGACAATCATTTACTTTGTCACTACTGTGGAAACATAAAAAAAGTTCCCGACGAATGTCCAATATGTCAGTCAAAAAAAATTAAAGACTTTGGAGTTGGTACGGAGCAAGTTGAAACTATGGTGCGACAGTTATTTCCACAAGCTAGAGTGAGAAGGATGGATCGTGATACGACTTCCAAAAGAGGGGAGCATTTCAAAATTTGGAAGGATATGAACCAAGGAAAGATAGACATTCTAATTGGTACACAGATGATAACAAAGGGACTTGATTTTAAAAATGTTACTCTTGTTGGAATATTAGCCGCAGATATGACATTGAAACTACCCGACTTTCGTAGCGCGGAATGGACTTTTTCAATGATTCAGCAAGTTTCAGGTAGAGCTGGACGAGGAACGGATCCTGGAAAAGTAATTTTACAAACATATCAACCAGACCATTTCGCCATTGCATCAAGTGTGAAAGGAGATTATCTATCATTTTATTCACGGGAAATTAGTCTTAGACGAGAGTTTTTTTATCCGCCATATTCAAATATTGTATTGGTGCGTTCCTTGAACCAAAATAATATTTCGGCTCACAACACTTTGATCCGAATCTATGATGAAATGTGTGTGTATAAAAAAATGGAAGGATTAAAAAGTGAGATGTATCATCCCAATCCGGCTCCTCTTTCAAAGATTAAGAATACGTATCGCTGGCAGTTTATGATGAAATGCGAAAAAGAAGAACTGGAAAGGGTATTATTAAAATTAAAGCAACTTGGTGGATCTGACATACAAGTAGATGTTGATCCCATAAATATGATGTAAGGAGGAACATATGGCATTACGTCAATTAAGAACAATAGGAGATCCTATTTTGGGGAAACGCTCCAAAGAGATAAAGGAAATTGATGATAAGTTATTGGCTTTGATTGATGACATGGAAGAGACCATGCTGGCTACCGATGGTGTGGGAATTGCCGCTGTTCAGGTAGGGGTATTGAAACGGGTGGTTTTGGTTCGACCTGAAGATGAAACCAGGGTCTGTATTAATCCTGTGATGCTCCATCAAGAAGGATCTCAGATTGGAATAGAAGGATGTTTAAGTGTGCCCAATCGAAGTGGGCAAGTGGAACGGCCCAATCGAGTTAAAGTGTCCTATATGGATGTTCACGGGAAGGAGCACATTGTTGAAGCCGAAGGTTTTGAGGCCAGAATTTTTTGCCACGAGATAGATCATATCAATGGGACCTTATATGTGGAGAGACTTGTAGAAGATGAAGATTCTGTTCTTTAGTTCTACTTCATTCGGTGCTGAACTTTTAAAAGTAATACTAGGTTCAAAACATGAAATTGTGGGTGTTGTGACCCGTAGCGACAAAGTTAGGAAAAGAGGGAATCGGGTCGAAATGACTCCTGTAAAAAAAGTGGCCATGGAAGCCGATCAAGAGATTCCTATTTTTGAATTGGACGCAATTACAAATGAAGATGTCTTTGGATTGAAAGAAACAAGACCTGATATGATACTGGTGGTTGCCTATGGCGTTATTTTACCAAGAAACGTTCTTGAAATAGCATCAAAGTCCGTCAACATACATGCGTCTCTACTTCCTCAATTTAGAGGAGCCACACCAATTGAATCTGCTATATTACATGGTGTAAAAGAGACGGGTATCACCTACATGGAAATGGATGAGGGCATGGACACGGGAGAGATTTATACATCATACCCCGTTGAGATTTCATCAACAACCAATTTTGATACATTGGAATTCATGTTGTTGAATTTAGCGAAAGATTCAATTCTTACTGTGATAGAAGATATAGCTTCAGAGAAATTACAATCTACGCCTCAAATTGGCGAAGCTAGCTATACAAAAAAAATTGAAAAAAAGGACACAGAAATAGATCTTAATAAAAGCCGTGTGTTCGTTATGAATCAGATCAATGCTTTGGATTCACATATTGGTGCGAGACTTTTTTTCGAAGGCAAAGCCATCAAGTTATTCGGGGCTGCGTTGCATGATGTCAGTGTTGCTCCTGGCCATATTGCTACACTAAAGAATGGGATATATGTTGGAGCCTCCGATGGGGCCCTACAAATAAATGAAATTCAGATGCCCGGGAAACGCAAGATGAAAGCCAGTGAATTTATCCGTGGGAACAGGTTGGAAGGAATTGTGGATGGATATAATAAACGATAGAAAATTAATATTTCACACCCTGTATAATATAATTGAAGAAAATAAATACTCCAATATAGAGTTGAGAAAAATTCAATCGAATCATCAGGCATTCATCACAGATATGGTGTATGGGATTTTGGAAAGAAAAGCTACCTTGGATTTTGTGATACAATCTCTATCTACTGTATCGTTTCAAAAAATTCATCCCAATGTTCGGATCCTACTATACATGGGGATTTATCAACTTCTCTTCATGCGAGTAAAAGATCATGCCGCGGTTTACGAAACTGTAGAATTAGGGAAAGAAATTCTACACAAAGGTTCTATAAAATTCTTAAATGGAATGTTACGGAATTTACAACGCAAAAGAGATTCCATCGAAAAAATGATCAAGGATAGTGATATGGATATTCGATACTCGATATCCAAGGAATTTTTACAACTGTTGAGAGAAGACTTCGATGAGCAAACGGTAGAAACCATTTTAAAGGATTCGTTGGAACCTAAATACAATCATGTGTATCTTCGACGAAAAGAAATGGAAATCATCGGCTTCTTAAAACAAAAAAATATTCCTCACTGCAAAAAAGAAGATTTTTTAATCTTTAGAGGGCCCATGTCACTTTTAGAGATTTTCTACAAAGCGGGAGATATTTCATACATGGACATTTCAACTTCTGCTATTCGTTATGTGATACCTGAGAAAGTCGATAGAGTCTTAGAATTGTGCGCAGCACCTGGTGGTAAAACAACTTTGATAGCAGATGTACTACCTCACGCTGAGATTGATGCAATTGAAATTCACAGTCACAGAGCAGAGGTTCTAGAAAGAAATCTAAAAAGAATGGGCATTCAAAATGTCCAAGTCATTGTGGCTGATGGAATTCATTTTTCTTCCTCAAAACCCTATGATTTGGTCAGTATCGATGCACCGTGTAGTGGTTCTGGGGTCATAGGACGCAGACCAGAATTAAGGTATAAAATTAACCGAAAAATGATAAAAGAATTGCAGTCTACACAATTTGATCTTCTCAGTAATGCAATTGAGCAGACAAAAGCAAAGGGAACTATACTATATTCTACATGCTCTATTCTAAAAAAAGAAAATGAGGAAGTCATTGAAAAAGTCACAAATGCGTTTCCTGTAACAAAGGTAAAGCAGGCATTGATTCTCCCAACGGATGGGAAAGAGGGCTTTTATATTGCATTACTAAAAAAGGATGAGTAAAGTGAAAGATACCATTTATTTAGATTCTCTTCCTCTGAAGGAACTTCAAACCTTAGTATTAGAAGCAGGATTAGAAAAGTTCAGAGCAAAGCAAATTTTCCAATCCCTTCACAAGCATAGAAATACATCGATAAAAGACATAAAAGGTCTGTCCGCTAGAGACTTGAACTGGTTGGAGAATGAATATGCACTTACAGAAATTTCCATAGCCCATGTTGTTCGAAGCAATAAAGATGGCACAGAAAAATTTCTATTCCGCTTGGAAGATGAAAATTTGATTGAAGCTGTGTATATGCCATACAAAGATAGAACCTCTCTTTGTATTTCTAGCCAGGTCGGTTGCAATATGGGATGCGTTTTTTGCGCATCTACCAAAGGAGGAAAAGCAAGAAATTTATCAGCAGGAGAGATGGTTCGACAGCTCTATTCAATTGAAGAGGTTACACAATCCAGTATCAACAATATTGTGGTTATGGGGCAAGGTGAACCGCTTGAAAATTATACGCCTTTAGTACATTTTTTAAAAATAGTATCGGATCCCGATGGGGCCAATAAAAGTTTACGAAAAATAACGGTTTCCACCTGTGGTCTCACAGATAAAATATATGCTTTGGCAGAGGAAGGATTACCGGTTACTTTGGCAGTATCCTTACATAGGACAACAGATGAATCTAGAACAGCCTTGATGCCAATCAATAGAAAATACCCTTTGAAAGAATTATTACAAAGTATCAAGTACTACAAAGATACAACGGGAAGACGGGTATCATTTGAGTATATGGTTATTGGAGGAGAGAATGATTCTTTAGAGGATGCAAAAAGACTTAAAAACATGGTAAAATATACAGAGGCTCATGTAAACATTTTAAAATTAAACCCCATTGAAGAATATGTATTAAAGGGAGACCCCATGGCTGCAGAAAAATTTTGCAAAACACTACATTCTATAGGTGTATACGCTACCTTTAGAAAAAGTATGGGGCAGGATATAGAAGGGGCCTGTGGACAGTTGAGAAGAAAGTTTAAAGCGGGAGATTTAAAACAATGAACTACTTTGCTAAAAGTGAAATTGGTTGTGCTCGAAAGAATAATGAAGACTCATTTCTTGTAAGAGAAATGGGTGCCAATACTATTTATCTTATTTGTGATGGTATGGGTGGGCATAGTTCTGGAGAAGTAGCAAGTCAAATGGCAGTCCAATTTACGCAAACATGGAATCCGGATATGACGCAAATTCGAAAAGCTGACGTACAGGAGATTTTAAAAAAGCTTGTTGAGGATATCAACATTCGAATTTATTTAAAATCTAAGTCTGCTGAACAATATAATGGGATGGGTACGACTTTTTCGCTTGCAATGTTACACAAAAAGAATATTCATATTGCCCATATCGGAGACTCTCGAATTTATGGACTTGGCAAAACAATTGAATTATTGACACAGGATCACACATATTTATCGGAGCTTAAAAAAAGAGGTGTGGAGATTGAGGAGGACAAAGTTCGGGACTATCGTAAATATATTACAAGAGCAATGGGAACATCAACCATTGAGAGACCAGATTTAATGATTTATCCTAAAAAAGCTTATGAATACCTGTTTATGTGTACGGATGGTGTTACGAACCATTTGTCCGATGAAGAGATTTTTCAAATGTATGCAACACGTTTAGATGATAAGACATTTGTAGATCAGATTGTAAACGCCTGTCTCGAACGGGGCGGAAAAGATAATATTACATGTATATTTGCGGAGATTGGAGAATAATATGGAAATTGGTACTATCTTTTTAGAACGATATAAAATTGTAGAAAAAATAGGCGAAGGTGGTATGGCCATCGTATACAAGGCGAAATGTAACCTACTAGACCGCTTTGTCGCCATTAAATTTTTGAAGGATGAATATGTCAAAGACGATGAATTTATTGAAAAATTCACTAGAGAATCTAAGGCTGCTGCAAAACTAAATCACCCCAACATTGTCGGAATTTATGATTTCCACGAAACGGAATTAGATGGCAAGCCACAATATGTCATTGTCATGGAGTATGTAGAAGGTTGTACTCTAAAAGAACTGATTCATGAAAAAGGTCCTTTAGAGGAAAAACAGGCTGTGTTTATTGCGGAACAGATTCTATCTGCATTACAAGAAGCCCATAATCATGGAATCATTCATAGAGATATTAAGCCCCACAATATTATGATTACAAAAAATCATGTGGTGAAAGTGACAGACTTTGGAATTGCCAGAGCTACATCAAGTCACACCATGACCACTACGATGGAAGCCATTGGATCAGTACATTATTTTTCACCAGAGCAAGCGAGGGGTTCTTTTACAGATCAAAGGACAGATATATACTCCTTCGGTATTGTTTTCTACGAGATGCTTACTGGAAAAAGACCCTTTACCGGTGAAAATCCTGTAACGGTGGCCATGAAACACATTCAGGAAGATATTGTTCCTCCAGGAGAAATATTGGAAGGAATGAGTGACTTGGTGGAACAAATTATTCTAAAATGTACGAAAAAGAAGCAGGGAGAACGTTACCAAAGTATAGATGAAATCATGGAAGAACTTTCCAAGTATCATGGACAAAGCAAATCCTTTGTTCCTGCTGATGAGATTGAAAGTGTGCTAGATCAGACAAGAGTCATGTCGAAAGCAGAAGTTGAAGAGGCAATCGAAAGATCTGAGAAAAAAGCAAGCAAAGAAATTGTACCCCAACCAGCTCCAGAAAAGAAAATGAAAGAAACGAAAAAAATTCATTTGGTACCAATTGTTTTGGGAATTTTAGCAGCTTTTATTTTGACCACAGGCCTATATATTGGATTTACTAAAATACAAGAAAAAAGACAGGCCAATCGGATTCATGTAATTGAACTTCCGTCTGTTTTGGGAAAAACTGAAGCAGAAGCAAGAGAAATTTTGGAATCCCTTAATTTAATCATGGAAGTAAGCAAGTATGTT
>JAUNVC010000006.1:65838-66094 GCA_030537875.1 Tissierellia bacterium
AAAACCCTATGGTGTTGTGTTGCAAAAACCACAGGAAGGTATCCAAGTGAAGGAACAATCAGTTGTATCTGTGACTATCAATGAAAAAACTTCGGCGGTGATGCTGAAAGATTATGTGGGACAAAACATATTCGATATCAATAGTGAGCTTCAAAAACTTGGTGTGGAACTAGATTTACAATATGAGGAGAGTTCATCGA
Source organism: Tissierellia bacterium (assembly GCA_030537875.1). Classification (GTDB taxonomy): domain Bacteria; phylum Bacillota; class Clostridia; order Tissierellales; family Peptoniphilaceae; genus Ezakiella. Next base: position 66,039 of record JAUNVC010000006.1, read on the forward strand.
TTGAAGCCAACCTGGTGATTAGCCAGATACCAAAGGCTGGAACTGAATTAAAAGAA
>JAUNVC010000059.1 GCA_030537875.1 Tissierellia bacterium
AAAACAACAGTTCCACGAACTGGTCTTCTAAAGAGAGATCCTGAAATTTGTGAATAAAATCGTCGGAGACGGAGAGGCGGAGATTCATGCCCATAAGCATCAAATCATAGAGCATATCCGTCGTGCTTTTATAATAGTTATAAACTCCACCCTTGGACATTTTTGAAGCGGCAATCACATCTTCCATGGTGGTGTTGTGAAAGCCCTTTTCCAAAAAAACCTCTTTTGCAGCAATACATATTTGTCTTTTTCTTTCCTCTGGGGAAAGGCGTTTAAACTTAACCATAAATCCTCCTTTTGCTTATCGACGCTACCGTCTATAAGCAATTATAATTACAGAAATGAAAGATGTCAATAGATTTTGAAAATAAATATCAATTAGATGGGATAGGTTTTTTATTAAAAGGTTCCAGGATAGAAAAATGTCAACACCCAAGGCAGTTAGGGAGCTGGAAAGAGTTCAAGAAGTGTTGCTTGTAGGGGAGTTATTGTAATGGAAGTGTTTTGAAATCAATGGGGAAGGTATTTGTCAAAGGACAAGTTTTCCTGATGACAATGGGGAATTAAAAAATTTTTTCGGTCACCCTTGCTTTTATTTAATGGAGGATCCCAATGGAGAAAACTTTCCCTTGGAGGAAGGGGAATTTTAACTCCCATGAAAATATTTCTCCCGGGGAAAATGTGTAAATTCCACTTCCTACTACTAATATAGTATACAAAACTAATTAAAAAGCTTTCAAAAACAATGAAATTCTGTTACAATAAAAATATTATAAAGTATAGAAAATGAAAAAAGAAAGGACAGTAGAATGAACAATTTTGAGATTATTAAAAAAATTATTGTAGAAAATTTAGGCGTTGAAGAAGAAGAGGTGACCTTGGAGTCAAATTTGACAGAGGATTTAGGTGCGGATTCCCTAGATGCAGTGGAAATTTCCATGGCGGTGGAAGAAGAATTAAATATTAAAATTTCTGATGAGGATTTAACTTCTTTAGTAACAGTGGGGGATTTGGTAAAGTTTACGGAAGGTAAATAATGGAGAAATTGAAGCAGATCATTGCCCTGTTTGAAGCGTCTTCTTTGGATCAATTAAAATATAAGGATGATTCGGTAGAGGTGGAATTAAGATGTAGCAGTTCTTCGGCAAATTTTTCTTCTTCCGACGGGAATGGTGAAAAGACGATCGAAAAGGACGAGAAAATCTCTAAATACTACCAAATGACCTGTCCTACAGTGGGGGTTTTTTACCGGAGGCCTTCTCCCCAAGCCCCTAATTATGTAGAAGTGGGAGATCGTGTTAACAAGGGAGATATTTTATGTACTTTAGAGGCCATGAAAGTTTTTTCCGAAGTGAAGTCTCCGGTGACGGGAATCATTCGTCGGATTGCCTTGGAAGATGGAGAGGTAGCAGGGGAAGGGGAAGTATTGTTTGAGATGGAATTATGTTGAAAAAAATATTGATTGCAAATCGTGGTGAAATTGCCCTTCGAATTATTCGAAGTGCCAGAGAAATGGGGATAGAGACCATTGCAGTCTATTCTAAAGCGGATCGAGATGCCCTTTTTGTAAAATATGCAGATGAAGCGGTGTGTATCGGCGATTCTCCTCCGTCAAAATCTTATTTGAATGTGGATAAGCTCCTAACCGTGGCATTG
>JAUNVC010000060.1 GCA_030537875.1 Tissierellia bacterium
CATAACCATTGTTAACTAAAATTAGTATACCATAAATGATAAGAATAATACCTGGTAAGTACTTTACAAATTTGTATCGAGTAAATACAACATGTAATGCCATCACAAACAAAGCAATCAAAGCAAAATATAAAAGATTAGATTGCTCTTGTGCCATATATGGTTTTAACTCGTTCAAAATTTTATCTAGCAAGATTATCACCACAATAAGTATACTTCATTGTAGATAAAAAATCAACTACTGAATCTTCGTCCATAGGCCTGATGAACGGACATAGAACTGATGGACCTCGGCTTCTGTTCCTATATACCACTGATTCATTACCATAGAAGCCGATTCTTCTGAAATGCTATAAAAAACCTCAGAGCCATCGTAACCATCGAGATGAATTACTCTATACTCTCCGCCTACAAGCACAACTGCAATGTTCTTTTCCGGTGACGATATATAGTCATCGGCACTTGAAAACATACGATTGATTTCTTCCATAGTTACAGACTGTTGATTGTCTGAAAATTGAAGTAACTTTGTGTATTCACGAACAGAAACATCTAGATAGGCTTCTGAATCTTTCCCAGAGCCGTTGATTCGATGGACCAATGACCAGTACCCATGTTTTCTCATAATACCAATATTAAATGCATCATAAAAAATGGTGTGATCCTGAAGTGATTTTTGGGGAACGCCAGATAAAATTGTTTTTTTAGCATCTTTCCCAATAATATCTGATAGGGAAAGATTTTTTCTGTGTCGATCCTTTTCCAAAGGGAAAGTCCTTAATTTACGTTCAAGAACCACATCTTTTTTTACCATGTAAGATTCATAACTACACACATCTTGATTCACATAAAGAATCTTCTTATACTCTTTTCCCAGACTATCAAAATTGTAGTATATTCTATCGGTCAAATCTGGAAATGTTTTCATATCTTTTGAGAAATCTATATCTATTTCATCTCTCAGATAGCCACCAATTTTTTCGTTATTTACCGTTAATCTGCTGTACCCGTTACTCTTGGGATAATATAGTCCACGCGCTCTGTAGATCTCCTGCTTGTTGTTGTCAAAATATATAAAATACGTAATATAATCGGAATCAGCTAAATCCTTGCCATCTCTTCGCAAAGCAAGAAATACGGATGTTGGTTTCTTATGAACTGTTTGTGGAGAGGTACCTTCATCATAATGCTTTTGTATTGTAGCATGAAAAGTATTATCATCAACTTTATCTGTATATTCACCGAAAAAATATGTGTTTCCGTAAAATCCTATCAAAGAATTATGTTTCCATAGAATAAAATATCCAACAAACGTTTTTTCGTTGTATAAACTAATAATCTCTACATATTGATCAAGATTGGAAATATCCTCTAAAGGTTTATTGATTTTATAGAGAAGATAATTTTTTAGTTTAACTTTTTTCACCTTGTATGTCACATCTTCAAATAGTGCGCCTTGTAAAAAAACCTTATCTCCATAGAATACACAAATCTCATGAAAATCCTCAACCTCTTCTCCTTTTTGATTGAACATTTTATTTATTTTGTATATACCAGTTAGTTGAAGAGCAGATTGATTTTCCAATGGGATTTTATTTTGATGGTAAGTACAAGCTACCATCAAAATA
>JAUNVC010000061.1 GCA_030537875.1 Tissierellia bacterium
TAGAGATGCTCTTCGAGCGGCAAAACATATTCAAGAACAGGCCTTTGCCAATAAAAAGATTGATTTTATTTGGAACACGGTGGTTGAGGAGATCAAAGGAGATAAAATTGCCAATGAACTGGTGTTACGGAATCTAAAAACCGATGAGATCAGAAATATTACATCTGAGGAAGAACCTTTCGGCATTTTTGTCTTTATTGGATATATTCCCAATACGAAGCTGTTTGAAGGAGCTTTGGAATTGGAAGAAGGATATATTAAGACAGATGATGAGATGAGGACTAATATCCCCGGTGTCTATGCGGCAGGAGATATACGGGTAAAGACCATTCGTCAAGTGGTAACTGCTGCCGGAGATGGAGCGATTGCCGCCATGAATGCACAAAAATATGTAGACGCTTTAGAGGGAAATTTATATGAAGGTTTTCAGGGAAAAGAAGCCGCACATATTGTAGAAGATGCGGAAAAGGCAAATAAATAGAAAATGAGAAAGACGCAATACATGGTATTGCGTCTTTTTATTATACATATTTAAAACCCATGTTACGGCTGAGGATTTTCACTTTCAGCCTGTTCTTGGGGAGGATTGGGTGTTGTGGTCAATTCCTCAATAATAAGGGAGAGCTTTCGAGGAACTTCAATCTTATAGTAACCGCCGACAAAAGAATTGTAGCGATTCATATTTTTCGCCTCCTGTCCAAAGGCCTGAGCGGATTCGATAACCCCTATCCGTTCTAACAGACTGCCTACTTCATCGCCATTGGCTCCTCCGGCAATGGAAAATTCACAAGTTTTGAGTTTCGTACCTGTAATTTTCGCCAGGACTTCCTTGACCTTGGCACCCTTTGGAATTTCATAGTTCCCATATTGAAATTTATTCACAAGACCCATTTCGTCTACCAGCTCTCGATACGTAATTTCATCACTGATCAGCCCTTTTTCCAAGAGAATCTTTCCGATCATGTCGCGGTCGGAACCTTGGGGAATGACAAAAGAAACAATGTTTTTTGGTTGTTCTTCTTCGGTGACCAATTTTTTCCGTGGCGGTTCTTCCTTCCCAAGGTAGACAAGGAGCTCTTGTCTCGTTTTTTTAAATTCTTCGATTATGGTAAAGTTTATGTCCCTTCCTTCAATGGAGGACAGATATAGATGGTCAATTCGCCACTTGACAATAAAAGCCAAGGTCAAAACGACCAATAGTATAATGATGATTCCCAACAATTTCAAAAAAAATGCGGAAACACGATTTAATTTATTCAAAATAATCCTCTTTTCTACTACTTGAGTTTAGACTAAACTTATTGTAGCATAAAAGAACCTGAGGGTGAAGAGAAAGGAATGAGAAAATCCTTTAAAAGTTGTAATCCTCCCCATTGGATTCCATAGATTCCCTTAGAAAAATAACGGAAAAGAAAATGAAGATGTCCCCTTTCTGGTTCCCGGAGAAGGGATATGATAAAATATAAAGAGGATAGGATCAGACGAAGAAGGTGTAAAAATGAGACGGATTACCGTAGGAGAAAATGATGATCATCAACGAGTGGATCGCTTTTTAAAAAAATATTTTGAAAAAGCTCCCCTCTCCTTTATCTATAAAAACTTGAGGAAAAAAAATATAAAGGTCAATG
>JAUNVC010000024.1 GCA_030537875.1 Tissierellia bacterium
CATCCCTTCATAGAATATAGTTCCAGATATATTCCTTTGGCTATGGATAGCTCCAATATTTGATTTTTCCTGCACATGGTATCATCTCCATTCTTGAAACCTTGATGCCCTCCTTTCAAAGAAAGAAGGAAATCCTATGTAATGTTGCCCTATGTGACCATGTCTATGGAAAAGAAGCTGTTACAAAATCATGTAACAGCTTCCAACGTATTATTTATAGATCCACTCCGTGGGAATGAGAAATGTGTAGGGTGCCGTGAAAATTGCAAATTTTATGGCAATGGATTTGATTTGTTCTTTTGTGAAATTACTTTTTTTGTATAGAAATCTCTTGTGGATTTCGTAGATACCATAACCAACCAACGCAACCACCAAAGCTAATCCCACATAGTCCATGACGGCTCGGTGGCCCCATTCCTTCACATAGAGCTTTGGAAATGTGTACACCATAAAGGGACGAACCCATTCTAGGAATCCAAGTATGATTCCAGCTCCCAAGATATCAGCAAAAAATCCAACGAGGACAATGGGAACCATGTGCTTTTTCATATGCTCTTTTATCGTTTCAACGCCCGCTTTTTTCAATCCCCAATAGAAGACCAGTCCGTCAACGATGATATTTATGGGAATGATGATGAGCCAGAGGGGTGGAAAAAGATAGAAAAACCAAATGGGAAACATGACATTGTAAAAGCGTTTTTTTTGTTTCATGGAACCTCCTAGATGAAGAATCCTGTCCATTGAACGGGGAATAGGAACAGATAGGGTGCGGTGACAAGGGCAATGACTAGAGCAATTTTATGAATTTCTTCTTTGGTAAATTTGGAACGTGAAAAGATGATTTTTTTATTCATGGTATAAATCAATGCACCAATGGCAATGACCAATAAAATGGGCCAAAGAATGTCATAGACTTTGTCATAACTGTTGAGCACTCCATTGATGATGCTGGTCCCCAATTTTGATTTGAAGTGGAAGGAGGTTCCGATCCACATCAATAGAGAAAGTAGACCCACGCCAAGCAAATGACAGATTCCACCACTGAGCAATACCCCTGGGATAAATCTTCTCATTCTGCTTCCCATCTGCTCTGCTCCCACAAATCGAAGGGCCAGATACAGTGCAATGACATCCATCAAAACGCAAAAAGGAATGGTGATAATCCATTTGTTTGGAAATATCATCAAGAGCCAAAGGGGAAAAAAGAGAAATTCACCCGAATACAATCGTTTATTTTTCATAGTACTCTCCTTACGGAACCTTTTTAGGTTCTCTTTCTATTTTGCCATGATGGCTTGGAAATTGCAAATAATCTATCCTATTCCAAAGAATAAAACCTTCATCCCATAGGTCAACAACAATAAAAGGACAATCGAAGCTCCTGCCCAAATAAGAACGGAACGAATCTCTTCTCTTTTATCTTCTTTGATGGCCCTTAGAACTCGATAAACCGCCCAAAGAAAAACAAGAATGATTAAAAAGATGGTGGGCCAATAGAACAGGTCTATCTTATCATTTAACATGGTAGAATTCTCCCCCAGTATCGCCTATTTTCTACTTCTATTATACTCCACAGGGACTATATCCACAATCCTGACATTCGGCACAACCACCGCTATGCATCATCTCTCCACCACACATGGGGCAGGCATTGGGATTATTTTTCAGTTCTTCACTGGCCAATGCATCCATTTCTTCACGTAGTTCTTGGATTCGTTCTGTATTGCTCTTTCTATTGGTGATGAGAATTCCTCCACGGGCACATCCATCTCTATAAATGGTCACTCCCTTGAGTCCCTTTTCCCAAGCATAAAGATAGAGGTCTTCCACTTCTTCCACAGTAAATTCATGGGGGACATTGACCGTGGAAGAAATGGATGCATCAATGTACTGTTGCCACGCCGATTGTACTTCGATGCGATTTCGATAATCCAAGGTGGATGTGGTGACAATATAGTCGGGTAAATCTTCTTCCCTTGCGATATTGTTTTTCTCCATAAATTTCTTTACGATTTCCGTGTACACCTTATAGTAGGTGTCCTCTGTGTGAATGGATTCGGTTTTACGGGTGTAGGAAATCTGGAAAATTGGTTCTACGCCATTGGAACATCCAATGAGGGTAGAAATGGAACCGGTGGGAGCAATGGTGAGAAGTTGTGAATTGCGAAGCCCGTGTTCTTTGATGAGTTCCATCACGTCTTCATCGGCATTGGAAAGGAGGAAGGGGCTTTTTAATACCCGATCTGCCTTGTACAAGGGGAAGGGTCCGTCCTTTTCTGCCAACAGAGCCGACTGACGAAGGGCTTCATTGATCATCACGTGGCCGATCTGATGAATGAGCTTGATGGATTCGGGCGCACCATATTTGATTCCAAGTTTGATGAACATATCGGCAAGTCCCATGATTCCAAGACCTATTTGACGTAGGTTGCGGGATACTTCCTTTTGTTGAGGTAGAGGGTGAAGCTCCGTGTTTTCATCGAGTACGTTGTTGAGATAGACGACGCCATCTCGAACCAGTTTTCCAAATCCTTCAAAATCAAAGAGTGCATAGGGCGTAAAGGGATTCTTGACAAATTCACTTAAATTGATACTGGAAAGATTGCATGACCCAAAGGCAGGAAGTGGCTCCTCGGCACACGGGTTAACTCCAGCATAGGAAAAATCTTCATCCTCACTCATCAGATGCCATTCATTGATCCTATTTTGATACAATATGCCCGGTTCTGCCATGTTCCAGTTGTTCTTGGCAAGGGTTCTCCAAAGAGATCTTGCATCCACCGTCCGTTCAATATCCTCTCCCGTGGCTTCCACATGGAAATGGAGTTTATATTCTTCTCCTTTTTTTACCGCTTCTAAAAAGTCATCGTGAACGTTGACCGATATATTGGCTGCCGTAACCTTGGTGAGATCATTTTTTACGTCAATGAAATCTTCGATGTCGGGATGCCAACAGTCGATATTGAGCATGAGAGCACCGCGGCGACCCCGCATTCCTATGAGTCCCGTGGTAAGAGAGTAGAGGTCCATAAAGGAAACGGCTCCTGTGGTGGAGCTGGCCGCATTATTCACTCTGGCTCCCTTGGGACGAAGTTTGGATAGGGTAAGGCCTACGCCACCACCATAACTATAGGTTCGGGCCAAATACTTTGCTGTATCAAATATAGATTCAATATTATCTTCCACTTGGGGCATGACATAGCAATTGGATAGGGTAATCTTCTTCCCATGCTTATGGAGCCCACGACCTGCCAAGATACGTCCAGCAGGCATGAATTTTTTGTCTTTGATGGCCTTTCCAATGGCATCTTCTCCACCACTGACACGATGAATAAATTCCTCAAAGGTTTCACCCTCAAATCGATATTTCTTTTCATAAATATCTCTTTGAAGATCGGTCATTTGCCAACCATGTTCCCGAAGACGGGCTCTTTCCTCCCGGTAAATAATATATTTTTTCGCCACTTCAGGACGAACTTTCATCAATTCAATTTCCACCATATCCTGAATTTCTTCAATGGTGACTTGGGGGACTTCCTTAAATGTTTCGAAAGCTGATTTTGCAATGGCACTTGCCACCTCGTGATCAACTCCCCCTTCTGTTTCAGCCATGGCCTTTTCCACGGCAAGGGCTATCTTTTCTTCTTGAAAATCTACTTCTCTGCCATCTCTTTTTATTACTTGAACCATCGTTCCCTCCTCAATATATAGTATGCTTTTTCATTTTTTAATCATAACTATACTATATATTACCATATATAAGAATTTTAAACAATATAAAAAGGGCTTCCCCTTTTTAAAATATTTTTTTCTTATTTAACTTTTGTGCTTCACACAAATCCAAAGACAATATTCACTTGTTTTTGCCACACGGTGAACGGTATGGGCTGGAATAAGTTGGGTGTCACCGGCAAATAATTGCAACTTTCTGCCATCTTCATAGGCAATGGTGGCCTCTCCTTGGAGCAATATACAATATTCATCCTCCACGTTATCCTGCCAGTCTGTGGTTTGTCCAGAAGATACGATTCTTTCCACCATCAAATCTTCTTTTTCCCACAACACCTCAATATCTTCCTCCGTTGCACCAAAACGTATCCCATCATAGATGGTTTTTCTTTTTTGCGGTTCTTCCCATTCCTCACGGAGAACCCCATATTTCACAGAGTCATAATACGTGTTTTTATGATAACGAACCTTTCGAATGCGCCCCTCTTCTTTCATGCCTAGGGAAAGTGCCGCTCCCATCATCCTATAATTTCCGCTCCATGTGGTGAGTCCCAGATGCATGAGCTCTGGGAATTGATGAAATGTATCGGTGATCCATTGACGAAGAGCCTCTTTGCCGATGCCACGATTCCATTGTCGGGTCTCAAAAATAACAATTCCTACTTCCATCCAACGGGTCTTTTCGTCTTCAAAATGCCGCGTCACGACACCTACAATTTCCTCTTCATCATAAATCCCCTGGACAGCATCCGACACATAGTACTTTCGATCCTCTTCCAAAAATTCTTCTTTGGTTTTAAAATGATAGTCATCAAAATAGGGTCCATCCCACTCTTTCCAGTCCGGTCTTTCTCCGGGGTAGAGCAAGGTGTACAGACGTTTCAAATCTTGATCTCTGATGGGTGCAATCTTCATATAGCTTCCTCTCTTTCCATCCTATTATATACGAATTGAATGAAATAAAAAAGACAGTACCGAAGTACTGACTCTAGTTTACGAATTAGAGAATCGTAATATCTGTTGCTTGGTCGCCGCGGCGTCCGGCTTCTACACTGTAGCTGACGTTTTGTCCTTCTTCCAGTGTTTTGTAGCCGTCTCCATTGATGGATGAGAAGTGAGCGAATACATCGTTTCCGTCCTCTCCTTCAATAAATCCGTAACCTTTTTCTGCATTGAACCATTTTACTTTACCATTTTTCATATAAATCCTCCTGTGTGCCTCTGCACGTTTTACTATAATAACTAAATAATGAAAAGAGAGATTTACATGTTTTTCTTTGAAACAGATCTTACTTTTTTTATTTCTTTACTACAACTCTTATTATACAGGAGATTTATTCGAATGTAAAGGGGTTTTCTTGATTTTTTTCAAAATATTTTATTATTTTTCATAATCTCAATTTAAAAACACTCTTTTTACGGCTATTTTCCGCCATTGTGTCTTCAGAAAAACATAAAAAAATAAATTTTAAAAAAGATGGATTTCTCCATCTTTTCCTACATATTTTCTTCTTTTGACATCCTTTCGATGACATGGAGATCTTCTTCGTCCAACTGAACTTTCATTTGATCCAGAGTTTGGATTCCGCGGAAGGCCCGGAGCGAAAGAAATAACCCAAAGTAGCAGCCTAGAGCATTGATAAGAAAGCTGATGGAGGGTCCTGCCCAATCGGTAATAAGTCCAAAGACCATATGTCCCAGAGGAATGGAAACCGTTCCCATCATGACAAAGACTGCACCAAATCGACTCCGGAAATTCTCCGGTACGATTTTTTGGAACATGATGGAAAGCCCCATGTTCATAGTGACAGCGGTACCCGCTGAAATACATCCCAAAATGACCAATCCAATGGTGCCGCCCATATCACTGATGGCTCCCTTCATGGTGAGATAGGTCACCATACTCATTCCCATCAAGCACGTGGGTATGATGCCCCAACTCACTTTTTTGATGGTCAAGGGATTGACACGTTTCACAATGGGCATGGCGATAAAGGGGGTGATGACAAACATGGAAGCATTTGCCGTCTTATAAATCCCAAATACATAGTCGCTGACGTGGATGACCTTGGTTAACGTATAGATAATATTGACATAGAAACTGACAAAAAAGTTGAAGATACCGATGATGGCTACCAGTTTCCAAAGATGCTCATGGCGCGCCACCACTTGCAAGGAGTATTTCATGTCTTCGCAGACGGTTTTTTTCTTAGCGGTTTGCTTGGGTTTTTGTGCTGCCCTGCCGGTGATAAAGTACATCATCAGTCCAGATCCGACAAATAATGTAATGGCGGGAATCATACCTCCATCAATGCCAAAGCTCACATATAAAAAGGAAGCCACCACCGGCGCCATCACATTGACAATCCCGTCGTCAATCTTGGATGCCGCCACTCCTAAGGCAAGTTCATGATCCTCCACCAAAGAGGCTATGATACCAAAAGAGGCCGGAGAATAGAAAATTTCTACAATTTCTAATCCAATCACCAAAATATAAATGTGGGTAAGAGCCAAATCTTCAATTCCATGGATGAGCAAAAATACCAAGGTCAAAAGAGCCGATGCAAAATTTAAAGTGGCCATCCAACGGATACGTGAAAAGCGATCCCCCAACACACCTGCATAGGGGGTGAGAAGAAATCTCGGTATGATGATGATGGATAGTATGGAGGCAAAGATGGATGCCGAACCCGTAATATCCAACACATATAGGGAAAGGACAAATTGTAAAATATTGCTAGAACCCTGAGACAGGGCCGATGCCAACCAATAGAGCACATAGTTCTTGTTTTTGAGAAGATCCGTATAACGGGCTTCTTGTTGACGCTCTTTCATAGAATCACCTCATACATCCAAGGTTAGCATAGACTAACTTGAAAAGCAATCCTATTTTACTCTTTCTGTCATTTCTTCTTTCAATAAGACCAATAGAGGACTTTAAAAATCCGGAAAAGTCTCTTAATCATAGGAGGTTTTTTATACTTGAAGCTAAAACTTTTTTATCTTACCACCTGCTCTGCAGGTGGTTTATTCATGCTAAAGCAACCAAAAACAGCGGGAAACACTTGTGTGTTCCCCGCTGTTTTTCAGCACAATATCTTCTATTGCTAATTTTGATATTTTTGTTTTAGAGCATAAGTTAATCGGACAATTCCTAGTATTATGATAATACCAGTTATCGTAAAGACCAATGGCATAGGCTGATAACCTGCATATTCCATCCATTTTGGAATTAGATTATGACCTCCTGCTATATACGCATAAAGTGGCAGAAGTAGTAATTCTCCAATCAACAGACAACAACCCATTATAATTACTCTGAAGCCTTGCGATATGCTGTGTTCAAATGAATCTTTGTTCATTGTATATTCCAGAACTCTTTCTTAATAAATATACCGTTTGGATTCATAAATAATCCTCCAATCTATTATGAAATTAGGTAAAGAGTCCAATACTCTTCCCTACATAATTATAACCCATTTCTAATAGATTGTCAATGATTTGCTTGAAGTCACTTGTGACAATTATTTTATAATTTTAGTAGTATTATACATTCGTCCCTTATTTGAGTGTTGCTTTGATTTTCTCGTTTTGATATAAACCCACATTTTCGCTTGCTTTTTATGTTTACTGTGTGCCGTATTGCTCCTTTTGCTTATTGTAATTCTTCAACTATTCAATGGTGACCGGTTATTTCCCTTGTTTAACTTTCTTAACTATCTCAGTGAATTTTTGCAATTTTTTCATAAATCGACATATATCTGTGATGGTTTGTATCTTGTTGCGTGAATTAGAACAATGCACAAATTCTCACATTTTGTAGGATTGCCTCTTTATATACTATAATTTTTAATGAATCTATTGTTTCGCTAAGTCTACTACCGTATTGCTTTGAGACCTATTGCATGCTTTCTCTATCTATTCGAATATTTATTGATATAGTTTACTGATACTATAAATTACAAGAATAAATATCTACTGCTCTATAACAAAATCTTATATGATTAATGAAATGTTTTCCCATATACTTAAATTCTAAAATATTGGAAATCCTGCTGACCGTGCCAAAAAAAGTTGAAGCCATAACTTCAACTTTTATATCAAGATTAGATTCTTTTCCAAATCTTCTTCCAAAGACCTTGGATTCTATTCCAAAATTTTCCATTCTTTGTATGATGAACCGGCAAATGGTCCTCCTCTTCCGCTTTCCTCATATAATATTCTTGGCTGGAAAAATGCTTCTGCCCCACGATGGGCATATAATCCTCTGTTGCTCCATGGTATCGTCCCTTCACATTATCTTTCCATTGGGCATCCATGTATTCTAGTATCTTTTCTTGCAAACGAGGATTTTCTATGGGTGTGGCAATTTCAACCCTCCGCTGGGTATTTCTCGTCATGAGGTCCGCCGAAGAAATATAGACCACTCGATCTTCTCCTCTTCCAAAGATATAGACCCGGGCATGTTCCAAAAACCGTCCCACGATAGATCGAATTTCCATATGATCCGTACGTCCAGGAATTCCTGGCTGGATGCAACATATCCCTCGAATGATGAGTTTGACATCCACCCTCGCTTCCGAACAGGCAGCGAGCTTCATGATGCAATCTTCATCGGAAAGCGAATTAAATTTACAAAAGACAAACCCCTCTTCTCCCTTGGATATCTCTCGATCCATATGGGATAGTATCATGGATTTGAACCCATGGGGAGAGGTTTTAAGCATTTGATAGGTTCCATCCAAATGACCAAGGCTCATATTGCGGAAAAAATTTTCTCCATCTTCCCCCAAGGCCTTATCTCCAGTCATATAGGAGATATCTGTGTAGAGTTTGGACGTGTTTTCATTATAATTTCCCGTTCCCACTTGGGTGATGGTCCGAATTTCCTTTCCATCTCGATAGGTAATCAGACAGATCTTAGAATGAACTTTGAATCCGGGGATTCCGTAAATGATATTACATCCAGCATCATAGAGAGTTTCCGAATAGTCGATATTATTTTGCTCATCAAACCGTGCTCTAAGTTCCATGAGTACCGTCACATCTTTCCCATTTTCTGCCGCTCGTATCAAGTGGCTGACCACCTTGGAATGTTCTGACAAGCGATAGATGGTCATCTTGATGCTAAGGACTCGCGGATCCGTAGATGCTTCTTCCAATAAGTCAAGAAAATGGCTCATATCCTCATAGGGGTAGATGAACAACCGTTCTTTTTCTTGTATTTGATCTATGAGGGATCTTTGGGAATCAATATCCGCACTTTTGTGAGGGCGAAATTCCTTAAAGGTCAATTGACTCCAAAGCTCTTTGGGGAGGCGTCGTTTCCAATCAAAAACATACCTCAAGTCCATGGCTGTTTCCATGGTAAATATTTGGGCATGATGAACATTCAAATTGGATTTGAGTATTCGTTCCATGTCCTTGGGCATATCTTGGTCGACAAGTACTCTCACCGCTTGCAATCGTTTGCGCTTCTTGAGAATTTTCTTCATGCAATCCCGAAAATCTCCATCTTCCATATCCAGCTCTTCTTCCACGGTCAAATCTGCATTTCGGGTGACCCGAAGTAGAATGGGAGAGGTGACTTCAAACTTTTCAAACAATCGGGGAATAAAATACTTGACCATATTCTCCGTTCGAACATACCGAAAACCATCTTCCTTTTCCAAAACAAAGATGGGATCCAATGCCGCCGGTACCCTCACCAAAGCCAGTCGAGCTTTGGTCTTTTTTGTGACCATGGTGGCAATATAAAATTCATTGTTTTGCAAAAAGGGAAAGGGATGAGATTGGTCAATCACCTGGGGAGATAAGATGGGTTCCACATATCGCTCATAGTGCCGTTCCACCCGAGATAATTCTTGGGGTGACAATTCTTCCATGGACAGTTCATAGATGGACTTCTTCCGCAATTCTCTCCCAATCTTCTTGTGGATTCGATCCTTTTTCTCCAATAGCCTTTTTGTTTCTACAAAAATTCTATCCAGCTGTTCCTTGGCATTCCATCCGCTCTTGCGATCCACATACTCTTGTTTCAAATAGGTTTTATCGGTAAGAGACCCCACCCGTACCATGTAAAACTCCTCCAAATTGGACATGAAAATAGAAACAAATTTCAATTTTTCCAAGAGAGGAATATCATCCAGCGCTTCTACCAGCACCCTTTCGTTGAATTTTAACCAAGACAATTCCCTGTTTCTTGCGATATCTTGCAATTTCATTTCTAGCTCCTGATCTTCTCCATTTGGGTAAAGAGATACCCTTCTCTAAGTCCCAGTTCGCTGATGAAAAGTTCCTTGGGTTCAAAAAATTCCATTATTTCATGGAGAATCATCATCCCCGTGGTCATGGTGTGGATTCTTGCCGGAGAAACATGGAGCACCATCTCAAGGGTTTCCCTGTCCTGTTGAACGAGAGATTTCCATAATTTCTTAATCATCTTGGGTTGTAATTGGTGGTTCCCTGGTAAATCGTACAATTCTTGACTGATGTTTCCTGCGGAGCGAATGGTACCGCCCATTCCATAGCAATTCATATGTTTGGGAATAAGGGGGAACGTCTGTTCTTGCAAGAGTTTTTTGAGTTTCTTTTGTATCTTCTTTATCTCTGATTTCTTCGGTAGAATTCCTTCAACATACTTGGTTCGTAAAGACAAAGACCCTTCCCCGATGGAACTGGCATAGACCACCTTTTCCTCTTGGACAATGGTGATTTCTGTCGATCCACCACCGATGTCTAAAATGATTCCATCTTGAAAATCATAGTCCCTCGCAATTCCCGTATAACCATACATGGCCTCTTCTCTTCCCGAGATAAGATCAATCTTTATGCCCAAAGCATCATATACTCTAGCTAAAATTTCCTCCCTGTTCTCCGCATTTCGTATGGAAGCCGTTGCCATCACATAGGAATGCTCTATGTCCAAATCTCTGACCACTTCCCCATAACTTTTTAAAACCGATATGAGTTGTCGTATCCCTCGATTGGTCATATAGCCATCTTTGATATAGGAAGCCAATCCCGCCACTCTTTTCTTCTTCAGTAGCAATCTCAACTCTCCCCCTTCATATTCGTAAACATGAAGACGGATGGAGTTGGATCCAATATCCATTACAGAACACTTCATAGCAACACTTCCTTTCTGTTCTTATTGTACCACTTTTTTCTCCCTAGATTGAGTATCATTTAAAAATTTACGAAAAACTTAC
>JAUNVC010000062.1 GCA_030537875.1 Tissierellia bacterium
GATAGAAGTTAAATTCTAGATCATCTTTGTTTGTTGGATAGGTAAATTTACCACCCACTTGCCAAATATATGGTTTAAAATTATATTTCAAACGGTCTTTTTTGAATTTCCAAATTTCTGTAATTTCTTTTGGATCAGCCATGAAATTTGACCAGATATCATAATGTACAGGAATCACTACTTTAGCGTTTAACGACTCAGCCATTCTTAGCATATCAACAGAGGTTATTTTATCTGTGATTCCTCTTGGATTTTCTCCATAAGCACCTAAGCAGACATCAATCTTATGCTCATTTCCATGCTTAGCAAACATATTTGAATAATGTGAATCTCCTGCGTGATAGATATTTCCACCAGATGTTTCAAACAGATAATTCACAGCGATTTCATCCATATCTTGGGGCATTTTACCTCTCAATGCTTCGTTTGGATCATCGCATGTAACTAAAGCTGTTCTATCAAAGGCTTCTAAAGCAATAATATTAATATCTTTGATTTTCACTTCATCTCCTGGTTTTACAATTATTGTTTTTTCTTTAGGTATGCCCCATTTTAACCAAGTATTTACTACTTCTTTTGGTCCAACAAATTTTGCTTCAGGACAATTTTGATATACAGCTGCTGCAGTGTTAATATCTAAATGGTCTGAATGAATATGAGTAACAACCAATGCACTCACATTTTTAATTTCAAACGGGTCGATAACAAAAGGCTGAGTACGTAAATTAGGTTGCATTTTTTTCACACCACTCATACGCATCATTTGATGACCTTTTTTCATTGTTCCATCGCCATGTGTGCGCTTACCAGTACCACACCATAAATCACACAGAACATTTGTTCCTTCTTGGGATTTTATCCAAATACCTGTACAGCCTAACCACCACATGGAAACTGTACCTTTTTCAACTACTGTATCATCAATTTCCTCATTTAAATAGGTTCCCCATTCAGGAAATGTTGATAGAATCCAGTTTTCTTTCGACACGTCATTAACATTATTCACCATAGTTGTTTCCACCTTTTCACTTTTTTCTTTCGTTTTCTATACTTTTAATATAAGGTAAAAAAATCACTATGAAAACCCTTTTTTATGATTGTTTGGCTTTTTTTATGATTGTTTAGAGAAAATAATCTACTTTTAGTATATAATAACCTTATAAAAATCATATAAATATTAAAAAGGATGGAGAGTATGAAAAATTCAATCGATTCAATCGCAGCTAGGCACGAAAGAATTCTTTCTATATTAAAAAAACAAAAGGAAATGAGTACTGAACAATTAGCCAACGATATAGGCGTTTCATTAAGTACAATTAGAAGGGATTTAAATATTCTAGAGGAAAAAAATGATATTATCAGAAAATATGGTTCTTGCATCTATAACGAAGTCAATCATAATTATGACGAAACTGGTCCTGAAACAATCAAAAAACAAATTGGACGAGCAGTAAAAGATTATATTCGAGATTATAATACTGTATTTATTAATTCAAGTTCGACTGCATTAGGTGCCTTAGAATACTTTACAGCTAAACACTTAACCATTGTCACCAATAATTTAAAAATCGCTTATAGTCCTCAT
>JAUNVC010000063.1 GCA_030537875.1 Tissierellia bacterium
GAGCCAAAGCAACAATATCCATCATTTCGTCATCGGAGATCAACCCTAAATCGTCTACAAAGACATCTTTAATCACAGGAATAATAGTATAACCGCCACCAAAGGTAATGGCATTGATTTTAAAAAAGGTTTTAAAGAGTTTGAAATATGAAATATCTTTCATGACAACCTCCAAATGATAATATTTCTCTAATCCCATCTTAAAATTGTGGAACCCATTATACGTAAAGTTAAAAATCCAAAAAAAGGGTATTCGTTCAAGGTGTAAAAAGTATTATATCATAGAGGAGAGTATAGAAAAAGAGGTCTAATTGTGTAATAATAATAGTAGCACATGGTTATACAGTAGGTGATCACAAAACTTAAGTGATAGAAAGGAGCACTATGAAGGATTTATTAGTTTTTGTGGCCAATGGTTTTGAAGAGGTGGAAGCTCTTACTGTTGTGGATTATTGTCGTCGTGCAGGTTTAGAAGTGGATCTTGTCAGTGTGACAGACCGCAAGGAAGTTCGAGGAGCTCATGGTGTGACGGTCATAGCGGATGAGTTATTGGACAATGTAAGTATTAAAGATTATGCTGGGGTTTATATTCCGGGGGGACAACCGGGAGCAACAAATCTAATGAAAGAAAAAAGGGTAGTAGAGATTGTGGAGATTATGAAAGAACAGGAGAAAATTGTAGGTGCTATCTGTGCCGGACCCCAAGTTCTTGATGCTGCAAGGATTATTGAAAGCGGTAAATTCACTTGCTACCCGGGGGTGGAGCAGCGTCTCGAAGTGAAAGATCCTCTAGATCTTCCGGTTTATCGGGAGGAAAATGTTATTACTGCCATGGGACCGGCTTTGGCTATTTGTATGGCGGAAAAAATGGTGGAGGCTTTAGCTGATGAAGAGAAAGCAAAAGAAATTTCTGAAGAATTTCTAGTTCCAAAATTACGACAATTTATAAAAGAAGATATCTTTTAAACAATAGGTAAAAAAGGGAAAGGGAAGTGAAAACATTTCCTTTCCCTTCCTTTTATAAGTTGCAATTTGGGGTATTAATAGAAAATATAGATAAAAATAGCGATTTATTTTAAACGTGAAAAAAGGGTGATGAAATGTACGATTTAATTATTATTGGTGGGGGAATTGCCGGCATGAGTGCTGCAATTTGTGCTTCTGGACGAGATATGAACTTTATTGTTATCGAAAGGGATAAACTGGGAGGAAAGGTAGGGCGCGTTTCTACCTTGGTAAATTTTGCCGGAGTAGGTTTCAATGAAAGTGGAAGAGAGTTCATTAAAAGAGTGGAAGAACAGTTACAGGAAGAAAATGTTCAAGTTGTCTATGAAGAAGTTCAGGAAGTCAGCTTAATGAGCAATCCAAAAATAATTCGTACCGATAAAAACACGTATGAAGCCAAGACAGTAATTCTTGCCAATGGTACAAATCCCAATACAGGTCGTTTTAAAGGGGAAAAAGAATTAATGGGAAAAGGAGTGTACTTCGATCCTCAGGAATATGGTAAAACCTGTGAAGGGAAGCCGGTAATTGTCTTAGGTGGTAGTGAGTATGCCATAAAAGAAGCCCTTCACTTGGCAA
>JAUNVC010000064.1 GCA_030537875.1 Tissierellia bacterium
CTTCCTTTCTTATCAATATTTCGATTTCCAATCAAAGTATAATCACACGATGTAAATTCAAAACAGATTTTATGTAAATTTTGTGTAAACTTTTAAGACAATGACCTTCTTTGCCATTTTTTTAATATGAAATTAAGTTATTGTAATTTCTTTGTCAAAATTGTGAATACTTTTTCATCATCCTCTTACAAAATTCACAAAATACTTTAATCCATTAATGATATAATAGAGAACAAAGGAGGCCTATTATGAAAAAAATACTTATCTCCCTAATGCTGTTACTACTTTTGGTCGGTTGTGGCAGTAAAAAATCAGCAGATTCCTCGGAATCCTCAGGAGAGGGCTCCCGTCCCGGGACGGAAGATGCTTTTCCCTATGAAGAACAGTCTCAGGAAAACAGTGAAGAGAAGATAAATCCGGAAGCGGTAAAAAATCCCATCAAACTGATTATTACATATGAATACAATTTAGAGTCTAAAGATGTGAAAAAATCCGTGACTGCCTTGGAAAAGTTCGTTACCGAGAAAGGTGGCTATATTGAAGAGGAAGAACGGCATTTAAGTAGTGAAAAAGGACAGATCCGAAATTATTATGCCACCGTGAGATTTCCCAAAAACAATAATACTCTTGAGCATTTTCTCAATAATAATGAGTTATTTCTGATTTCAGCCCTCCATAAACACAGTGAGGATGTGAGCAAGGAGTATTTCGATTTAGAGACGCGACAAAAAGTTTTGGAAAACCGCTTAAGAGATCTTCAGGACTTACAGAGCAATCAAAAGGACATCAATGCACTTTTGGAAATTCAAAAACATATTCATGAAACAGTGGAATCTCTAGAGATGTTAAAAGGCAATTTGCGATTTTTGGACAATAAAATCGATTATGATACCTATCGAATTTCCATTGAAGCCGGTATGGCCGAAAAAGCAACGGGTAATGTAGGTTCTTTTTCCTATCGCATTTCGGAAGCCTGGACGGCCACCTGGATCAACTTCAACTTTTTCTTACAAGGTCTGTTGCTTTTGTTTATACGATGGTTGCCCTATCTTTTAGTCCTAGTTGCCATGATTTTTGTCCATCGAATCTACCGTAAAAAACACCCTCGAATTCCGAAGTCAAACCCGAGGATCAAATTCCCATTTAAAAAGAAGTCAGAGGAATTGAAGGACAAGAAAGAATGAAATTCTTACCATTAAAAAAGAAGCTCATAAGAGCTTCTTTTTTTTCACGATAGAAGAACCGTCAAATGACGGTCCTTCTTCTTTATTTAAATCAATCAATTTCTGCTTTAATTCTCTTTTCACGGCCGATCAGTTCAACCAACTTGGGAACGATGGCATTAATATCCCCTACGACCCCAAGATCTGCCGCTTCAAAAATGGGTGCATCGGCATTTTTGTTAACGGCAATGATAAGATCGGATTCTTCCATCCCTGCCAAGTGCTGAATTGCACCGGAAATACCCATAGCAAAGTACAACTCCGGACGGACGGTTTTACCGGTTTGTCCAACTTGGTGATCTTTAGT
>JAUNVC010000065.1 GCA_030537875.1 Tissierellia bacterium
TAGGTTTATTTAGTATGTAAAAGATAACGGAACGGACGTGAATGCGATGCAGATATAAATTAATAAGAGTCCTGACTTGACTATACCTAGGAAATCGTGTTGGTAACTACAAATCCGATGAAGAATGAGAGTCACATAATGAATGCTTTCCAACGAACCGTTGGAGAGCATTTTTTTATTTTTGAACAGTATTACAAGAAATTAAAATCCTAGTTTTGAACTTAGAAAAACTGCGAAACCCAAAGGCTATTCGTTTGATCACTTTAATTTTATTATTGATTCCTTCAATCGGTCCATTTGTATAGGGATGTAAGAACGTATTTTCTACGTATGATTGATACTTTTTAAGAGTTCGCAGACTTGTTTTCATGTAGGAAGAAAGCCCCACTGGGGCTTCTTTTAAGATCTCTTGGAAAAGAACGAAATCTTTTTGATCAAAGGCAAATAAAAGATCTTGATAGAACTGGTACGACACTTTGTATTCGTCTCCCAAATCTAAAAGGTAATCCATGACCCCTGTCTGACTTTTCATTCCTTTAAACAATCTGTGATACGAATAGTGAACGGAATTCAAATCGGATTCTCTCTTTAATCCAAGTTTCCAGTACCGCTTGAGTTTGCGATATTTTTTTAAGTCTTCTGGATTTGATGTCCGATACTGGTTCATACAGGTCACTCTCGTTTGATTCAAAGAACGACTAACAAGTTGGACCAGATGAAACGGATCAATAATAATTTTGGCCCGTGGAAATAATTCGTGAATGAGTGTTAAGTAAGGAGTATTCATATCAATGACAATCGTTTCTACTTTGGAGCGTGTTTCTGTTGAGTAGCGACCAAAATGACTTCTAAGGGTTGGTAACCTTCGGTCTGACAAAACGTCAATAACCTGGTGGCTCACGGAATCGATATAGATAAAGCTCATCTGATTTCCGACGGAATGAAACTCATCAAAGGATAAATGTTTAGGGAGAGAGTGTGTACGTAACTGAAACTGGGAGGCCATGATTTGAATGATCCGGGATGTCGTCGTTGGACTAACGTGATGACGCCTCGCTAAATCTTTCTCTGAAATTTTATCTTTCGATTCAATCGCAATGGATTGTTTAACCGTGTTAGAAATGAAGCAATGACGGTCCACCTCGTTTGTTTCTGCACAGAAAGTAGACGCACATTTTTTACAATAAAAGCGTTGTTTTTTTAGCAGTAAGTATGTTGGATAATGGCTGGTGCTATTCAACGTTAACCGACTTGTCTTAAAGCCATATTTAATAATAGACATTCCTTCTTTTTTCATCCCACAGTTGACACACCGGAGAGGTGTGTAGGAAAGGATGCCATAAAAAACCTTCGAGAGAATTCCTTTGATTTTCGTCTCTTTACAAAAGGATTGTAAGAACGTAATATTTTTATCTTTCAAATCTAGCATGGTTCGAATATAATGAGAATGGGACATGTGAAAACCTCCTTTAGAATGTTGTGTCGTAACTTTATTCTATCGGTTTTTTTCACAT
>JAUNVC010000007.1 GCA_030537875.1 Tissierellia bacterium
CTCCCACTCAAGTGATCTCGATCATGCAGAATCTGAACACCATCACACCCATTCAGGTGATCACCATCATCACCATGATCACCACGACCACTGTACATTGAAAGATATTGAGAAGATCATCCAAGCCAGTGAGATTGATTCGAAAGCCAAGGAAATGGCCATGGACATATTCCGATATGTGGCACGAGCCGAGGGGAAAATCCACGGTATGCCCATGGAAGAAGTCCATTTCCATGAAGTGGGAGCGGTGGATTCCATTGTGGATATCGTGGGAACAGCAATTTTACTAAGACAAATGGGCATTGAAAGAGTCCTTTCTTCGCCGCTTCATTTGGGAACGGGCTTTATGCGCTGTGCCCACGGCACCTTCCCCGTGCCGGCACCGGCCACATTGGCCATCATGGAAGAAGCCAAGATTCCGGCCTATTCCAGAGGAATTCGTTGTGAGTTGGTGACACCTACCGGAGCTGCCATCGTAGCTGGAGTGGTCGATCAATTTGGCCCCATGGAAGACTTTGTGATAGAAAAGATTGGATATGGGGCAGGAAGCTCGGATATAGAAATTCCCAATGTGTTGCGCCTGCTCTTGGTGAGGGATGCTTTTCCTGTAAAAAAAAACATTCTTAAAATAGAGGCCAACATAGATGATATGACGGGAGAGGAACTTTCCTTTGCCATGGAAAAGCTCTTTGAGGCCGGTGCCGTCGATGTGACCATGACGCCCACCTACATGAAGAAAAATCGACCGGCCCATGTGGTGACGGTTCTCTGCCCTATGGATAAGAAGGACTTCCTCATTGAGGCCATGCTTCGAAACACCAGCACCATTGGTTTACGGATGACGAAGATGGAGCGGGTGGAGATGGAACGAGAGGAAACCATGGAAGAAACCCCCTTGGGGAAACTTCGAATCAAACGCTCCCGATACGGGGATATCCTAAAGGAAAAGGCCGAGTTTGAGGATTTGAAACGAAGTCTATAAAGTCTATAAGGAAAGATGCGAAAGCATCTTTTTTATTTGCAAAAAATGAAAAAGCATGGTATACTACGTTTAACGATACTACGATAAACGTAGTATAAAGGAGGAACTATGAAACATCAATACAGTGGTGGAACTTTGACGGAAACCTCGCTTCTCATTCTCCTTTCTCTATTGGACACATCCCATGGGTATGCCATTGGTCAAGAGGTGGAGGTGATGACGGAAGGGAGAGTGGTTCTTGGACCGGGAACCCTCTACGGCGCACTGAAAATCATGGAGAAAAAACAGTGGATTAAGCTCCACGGAACGATGGGGCGGACGAAGCAATATGAAATTACAAAGGAGGGACGAGAAATGATTCGACAGGAAAAAGAAAGAATGATGGAATTGATCGCACTGATAGAAGAAAGGATGGTGGAGTGATGCTTCGTATTCGTTTGTTTGCCAATCCCATAGAGAAGGTGGAGCCCTATTTAAACCGTATGGCCGCCAAGGGATATCGGTTACAATCCATTTGGTCTTGTTTTTATATGTTTGAGAAAACCGAAAAGACCTATCGCTACATGACCCAATATGTGGGAACCATTGCCAACAATACGTGGAAAGAGTATATTGCCTTTTTAAAGGAAGGGGGATATAGAATTTTCCATGCGCCTCTCAATCAGGGGAACATTGTATTTGGAAAGATTAAAGTCCGTCCTTTCGCCCATGGCAGTGGAACCATAGCCACTACTCCGGGAAGATACAATAAGGAAATTTTGGTGGTGGAGTATGAGGGAGATAAACCCAGAAGTCTTCTCACCAACAAAGAGGATCTGTCCCGTCAGTACGCCTCCATTCGAAATACATATCTCTACGGTACGGTCTTGATGATGGTACTCCTAGGTCTATGGATTCGGAAGATGGTGTCGGATACCCCATCTCCTTGGAACTATCTCTTGGGACTTCCTCTCCTGGTCGTAACGCTCTTTTTTGGATGGATGGCCATTCAATCTTGGAGGAGCGAAAAAAAGTATAAGGAAATGGCGCTTTTGGAAGAATAGAAGGGAACGCTTTATAAATAATAGGAAGTTTTTAATTTGAATTGCTTCTGTGATATAATACAGACAGGAGGAATGTATGAATAAAAAATGGTTACTCAAAGCAATGGTACTTGGCTTGGCTTTTTTTGCCGCCATTTTACTAAAAAAACCCATCGGTGTTTCCACTCAATTTAATGTGGCTTCAGGCCTTATGGAATATGCCGTGAATAGAGATATTATAAGAGAAGAGGGGGGAGTCTATTCTTCGGACAACGCCTATTATAATGCCTCCCATGGAAAACTGGCCAAGGCCATCGCACATCCAATCAATTATGGATTTGTCTTTGTCCTTTCCATTTTCCTAGGAGCCTTTGTGGGACATAGGATTCTAGGGAAAAAGGATGCCACAAGAGAACCCATCTCTCGAGAGAAATCCTGGAAAGATAGCAATGGAATCTATTTCCTAGGAGGCTGTATTCTCCTCTTTGGAGCTCGGTTTGCAGGAGGGTGTACCTCTGGTCACATGATGAGTGGCATCATGCAAGGAGCCATCAGTGGAATGGTCTTCGCAGGGATTGTCTTTGCTTTTGCCATCCTTACAGCGATAGTAAAGGAGAGGGTGTAATGGATATTTTACTTGCCATATGTCTCGGTGGATTTTTTGGGTTTGCCCTGTATTTTGTAGGTGCCGCCAACACAGCAAATATTACCAATATGCTTCGCCTTCGGGATATGACCCTGGCAAAAATCATTCTATTTGCCATCGGATTTGCAGGATCTTTAGTATCCCTTCTCGGCGTGGTGGGGTGGTTCCCGGTGGATCACTTCTCCATTAAGACCATGCACTTGGGTGTCGTCCTCGGCGGAGCCATTTTTGGCATTGGGTTTGGACTCATCGGAACCTGTCCCGGAACTTGCCCTGCAGCGGTGGGGGCTGGATTTAAAACCAGGGGATGGATGGCTATTCTCGGAGGATTATGTGGTGCTTGGCTCTATGGACAAGCCTACGGAAGTTTTGTCAATCTCGGCATATTTGAACGGATGAATTTTGGAAACATCAGTCTATTTCATCTCAATGATTCCATTCCCTCGGTTTTCACCGTTGGGTTTGGAGGTCTCTTGGTATTTTGTATTCTTCTCATGGGCGTGGCCTATGCCTTACCCGAGAGAATACGATAAGATGGAAGCGTATAAAACAGAAAGGCATCCCAATATGGAAGATAAAGAAATTCAATTGAGTCGATTCCGTGTGCGTGAGGGAAAGGAAGAAAAAGCGAAGGAGTGGATGGAGTATTTACGGAACCATCTCCCGGCGGCTTTGGAAACCTTGGAAGATGAAAACATGTATGTGGAAACCATTTTTAGCGAATGGGTGGACGGACGATTCTTTTTGTATTGGTATAGCATCCAAGGGCGGGATGGAAAGCCGGTGGAACAAAGTGACCACGAATTGGATAAGGTCCATATTAGCTATTGGAAGGAGTGCATTGACAACGAGTATGGAGAGGCATCTCTTCAAAGGGAGCTTGTACTTATTCCAAACAAAGTACAACGCTCCATGAAATAACAAGGACAAATGTCCCGTATAAGAAAATAAATTTATAAAAATCGAAAAAAGTTTTCGAATTGCCTTGCATGGGCTTGGGATCTGATGTATACTGATTAAGTGCCCGAAGTCAAGGCGTTGAAGCGAAAGGTGGCCCCACGGGGGAAATTTTCGCAGAGTATGTTGGGCCTATGAGCCCGGCGGAAGCCTGCTTTTTTCGGTTTTTTCTTTTGAGCGGAAAAAGAAACACCCGGATCCGTTGCAGGCTTGACGTCGTATGAAAGGGCAGACTCATACGATAAATAAGGAGGGTATTATGAGCACAAGCAATAAAATCAGAATCCGTCTGAAGGCTTACGACCACGAAGTGTTGGATCAATCAGCCAAGAGGATTGTAGAGACGGCGAAAAGAACCGGTGTGGAAGTATCGGGTCCCATTCCACTTCCCACACAAAAAGAGATTGTTACCATTCTCCGTTCCGTTCACGTCAACAAAGATTCTCGTGAGCAGTTTGAACAAAGAACACACAAACGATTGATCGATATTTTAAATCCCAATCAAAAAACGGTAGATGCTTTGATGAAGCTCAATCTACCAGCAGGTGTAGATATCGAGATTAAACTCTAAGCCGGAAGATTTATATGATTGAAATCAATCCGCTATAAAATATGGAGGTGCTTTAAAGTGAAAGGCATTATGGGTAAAAAACTCGGGATGACACAAGTCTTCGGACCTACCGGAGAATTGGTTCCCGTCACCGTTATCGAGGCCACGCCCAACGTGGTGATTCAAAAGAAGACGGTTGAAAACGAAGGATACGATTCAGTCCAATTGGGATTTGAACCGATCCGTGAAAAGCTAGCCAACAAGCCTAAGAAGGGGCATTTTGAGAAGGCCGGTGTGAAACCGATGCGCTATCTCAGAGAATTCAAGGATGCGTCCTTCCAAGAACTGGAAGTTGGTAGCGAAGTGAAAGTAGATATTTTTGAAGAAGGTCAATTTGTAGATGTGACCGGAATTTCTAAGGGAAGAGGAACGCTGGGTGTAGTCGCCCGTCACGGATTCACCAAAGGTAGAGAATCCCACGGTTCGAAGCACCACAGAATGCCCGGTGGTATGAGTGCCGGAACCTTCCCTGGAAGAGTCTTCAAAGGTCATAGAATGATGGGTCGAACAGGAAACGAGCAAGTGACCGTTCAAAATTTGGAATTGGTTCGTGTGGATGCAGAAAAGAATCTCCTTCTCGTGAAGGGTGCTGTTCCCGGAAGCAAAAATTCCATGGTTCTCATCAAGGCTGCACTTAAGAAGTAAAGGAGGACGAGATGCCTAAGATTAAAGTAATTAATATGAAGGGCGAAGAGGTCAAAGAAATTGAACTCAACGAAAATTTATTCGCCACAGAAATAAGCGAAACCGCTGTTCATCAGGTAGTCGTCAACCACCTTGCCAATAAGAGACAGGGAACACAGTGCACGAAGACCAGAAGCGAAGTCCGCGGTGGTGGTAGAAAACCGTGGAGACAAAAAGGTAGAGGAGCCGCAAGACAAGGTTCCATTCGTTCTCCTCAATGGAAGGGCGGAGGCATTGTATTTGCACCCAAACCTAGAGACTATTCCTATAAACTACCAAAAACTCTGAAGAGAAAGGCCCTGGCCTCGGCTCTGAGCTCCAAATTCCAAGATGGTCATCTCATCGTCGTTGATTCTATCAACTTCAATGGACCAAAGACCAAGGAAATGGTGGAGTTCATCAACAACATTCAGGCTGTGAAGCCCTTGATCGTTACCGAAGCTGTGGATAAGAATGCATACCTTTCCGCAAGGAATCTTGAGAAAACGGCCGTAACTTTTGCCGAACTCATCAATGTGTACGACATTCTAAAACATCAATCTCTTGTTTTGAGCGAAGGAGCACTTAACAAAATTCAGGAGGTGTTCGCATAATGAATGCATATGATATCATCATTCGCCCGGTAATCACCGAGAGAAGCATGGATGACATGCAAGAGAGAAAATACACCTTCCGTGTGATGAAAAACGCAAATAAGACGGAGGTTAAGAAAGCGATTGAAACCATTTTCGACGTGGATGTGGAAAAGGTGACGATTATGAACATGAGAGGCAAGAAGAAGCGTCAAGGCATGATCGAAGGAAGAACATCGGATTGGAAAAAAGCAATTGTAAAATTGAAAGAAACATCCAAGTCCATTGAGTTCTTCGAGGGTCTTGAGTAAAGGAGGGTAACCATGGCCATTAAAAAGTTTAAGCCGACCTCACCCGCCCGTCGAAATATGACGGTTTCCACCTTTGAAGAGATTACGAAAAAGGAACCGGAAAAGAGCTTGGTGGTTTCTCTTCCCAAACATTCGGGAAGAAACTCCAAAGGGAGAATCACCATGCGTCACAGAGGTGGCGGAGCCAAGAAAAAATATAGAATTATCGATTTTAAAAGAGATAAAGATGGCATCGAAGGCGTAGTCAACGCCATTGAATACGATCCCAATAGAAGCGCAAACATTGCCCTGATCTTCTATCGTGATGGAGAGAAAAGATACATTCTTCATCCCAATGGATTGAAGGTAGGAGATGTGATTGTTTCTGGGGAAGGTGCCGATATCAAAGCAGGAAATGCTTTGAAATTGAAAGATATTCCCGTTGGTACGGTGGTACACAACATCGAACTCAAACCTGGCAAGGGAGGACAAATGGTCCGCAGTGCCGGAGGAGAGGCCCAACTCATGGGTAGAGAAGGAAAATATGCACAGTTAAGACTTCCTTCCGGAGAGATGCGCATGGTGCTTCTCGAATGTAGAGCCACCATCGGTCAAGTGGGAAATACAGAACACGAACTCATCACCATTGGAAAGGCTGGAAGAAGCCGTTATATGGGAAGAAGACCCCATGTTAGAGGTTCTGCCATGAACCCTGTGGATCACCCCCATGGTGGTGGTGAAGGAAGAACTCCCATTGGACGTCCCGCTCCTATGACCCCTTGGGGCAAGAAGAGTGCCGGCGTGAAGACCCGGAAGAAAAACAAGAAGTCCAATGCACTGATTATCAGAAGAAGAACCAAGTAAGGAGGATAGCATGAGTCGATCGATTAAAAAAGGACCTTTCGCCGATGATCATCTCTTGAAGAAGATCGAGGCAATGAATGAGAAGAATGAGAAGAAAGTCATCAAGACCTGGTCAAGACGTTCAACCATCTTCCCTGAATTTGTAGGCCATACCATTGCCGTTCATGACGGTAGAAAACATGTTCCCGTGTATATCACCGAGGACATGGTAGGTCACAAGCTTGGTGAATTTGTAACTACCAGGACCTTTAGAGGACACGCCGGTAAGGATAAGACGGCTTCAATGAGATAAGGAGGCCATGATGAAAACAAGAGCAATTGCAAAATATGTAAGAATCAGTCCCAGAAAAGTTCACTTTATCTGTGACGAAATTCGTGGTAAGCAAGTAGATGAAGCTTTAGCTTTTCTCATGTTTACTCCGAAGAAAGGGGCTCGTATCCTTTCCGATGTTTTGAAAAGTGCCGTTGCCAATGCAGAGCACAATTTTGAGGCCAATAGAGAAGACCTTTATGTGGCAGAGGCATTTGCCAATGACGGCCCCAGAATGAAGAGATATCGTCCCAAAGCTAAGGGGATGGCATATCCGATAATCAAGCGTACGGCTCACATCGGCGTCGTAGTTTCAGACGAGTAAAGGAGAGGAATTATGGGTCAAAAAGTAAATCCCCACGGTCTGAGAGTGGGCGTTATCAAAGATTGGAATTCTAAATGGTTCGCCAATAAAAAGAATTTTTCCGATCAGCTGGTAGAAGACTATAATATTAGAAAATTTATTAAGAAAGAGTTATACCAAGCCGGTATCTCCAAGATTGACATTGAGCGCGCAGCGAGCAAGTTGAAAGTTTCTGTGCACACACAAAAGCCTGGAGTCGTCATCGGTCGTGGTGGCGAGGGTGTAGATGCCCTTCGTATGAAACTCAATAAAATGACAGGCAAAGATGTGGCTGTCAATGTGGAAGAAATCAAGAATCCTGACGTGGATGCCCAATTGGTCGCTGAAAGCATTGCGAGCGCCTTGGAGCGCCGTATTGCATTCCGCCGTGCCATGAAATCAGCCATTCAACGTTCCATGCGTGCAGGTGCCAAGGGAATTAAAACCATGGTTTCCGGTCGTTTGGGCGGTGCCGATATTGCAAGAAGCGAAGGATATTCAGAGGGAACCATTCCCCTACAAACCTTGAGAGCAGACATTGCCTATGGGTTTGCAGAAGCCAATACCACCTACGGAAAGATCGGCGTTAAAGTTTGGATCTATCGTGGAGAAGTATTGAACGGTAAATTACCGGAGATTCTTCCACCCCAAGATAACAGAAGAAGACGTAAGAAAAGATTTAACAACAGGGATAAGTCCGGTAGATAAGGGAG
The DNA here is from genome assembly GCA_030537875.1 of Tissierellia bacterium. Classification (GTDB taxonomy): domain Bacteria; phylum Bacillota; class Clostridia; order Tissierellales; family Peptoniphilaceae; genus Ezakiella. The sequence continues at coordinate 7,994 of JAUNVC010000007.1, forward strand.
GAATAAAGTATGTTGATGCCCAAAAGAGTAAAGAGAAGAAGGGTACATCGCGGCAGAATGAAGGGTTTTGCTCAGAGAGGAAACACCATCACCTATGGTGATTACGCTCTCCAAGCCCTGGAGCCCGCATGGATTACCTCCAACCAAATCGAGTCCGCCCGTCGTGCGATGACAAGACACGTCAAAAGAGGCGGTAATATCTGGATTAAGATTTTCCCGGACAAGCCCGTAACAGCAAAACCGGCCGAAACCCGTATGGGTTCTGGTAAAGGTGCTCCTGAGTACTGGGTAGCTGTGGTGAAACCGGGTAGAGTAATGTTTGAGATGGGCGGTGTATCCCTCGAGGATGCTAAAGAAGCTATGCGTCTTGCCGCACACAAACTTCCTATAAAAACAAAATTCATCACCCGTGATGAAGTTGAACCAAAAGGCGGTGAAGCTCATGAAGGTTAAAGAAATACGCCAATTATCCGATGCTGAGCTTTCAATAAAGCTCCAGGACCTAAAAGTCGAACTCTTCAATTTGAGATTCCAGTCGGCCACCGGTCAATTGGATAATCCTCTACGGATTCGTACCGTAAGGAAAGAAATTGCTAGAGTAAAAACCATCCAAAAGGAAAGAGAACTCGGCTTAAGGAAGGAGGCATAACATGGAAAGAAACCTTAGAAAGACCAGAGTCGGGGTAGTTACCAGCGACAAAATGGATAAAACCATTACGGTCACCGTGGAAACCAAGGTTGCACACCCCAAGTATTTGAAACGAATCAACCGTTCCACCAAATTTAAAGCCCACGACGAAAACAACGAAGCCAAAATCGGCGATAAGGTTAAGATCATGGAAACAAGACCTCTTAGCCGCCTGAAGAGATGGAGACTCGTTGAAATTATAGAACACGCTCGCTAAACCAAGGAGGAAATTATGATACAACAAGAAAGCCGCATGAGAGTTGCTGACAACTCCGGAGCGAAAGAGGTCCTCGTTATCAAGGTATTGGGCGGTTCTAAAAGAAGAATTGCCAGCGTAGGGGACATCGTAGTTGTTGCTGTTAAAAGTGCAACACCCGGTGGAGTTGTAAAGAAAGGGGATGTTCAAAAGGCCGTTATCGTAAGGACCAAGCGTCCCGTACGTCGTGCCGACGGAAGTCACATTGCCTTTGACGACAACGCATGTGTAATTATTAAAGATGATAAGAATCCGGTTGGAACACGTATTTTCGGACCGGTAACCCGCGAATTGAGAAAGAACGACTTTATGAAGATCGTTTCTTTGGCACCGGAAGTTTTGTAAGGAGTTTGCCATGAAGATTAGAAAAGATGACACGGTAATCGTGGTAGCAGGAAAAGATAAGGGCAAGACCGGTAAAGTGCTTCGTGCCTTCCCCAGGGAACACAAAGTAATTGTAGAAGGGGTTAACATTCAGGTAAAACATCAAAAACCGATGGGACCTCGTAAACCCGGTGGACTTGTGAAGAGAGAAAGTAAAATCGACGTTTCTAACGTAATGTTTTATGACTCTTCGAACAAACGGCCCACAAGACTCGGCTATAAATTCCTAGAGGATGGAACTAAAGTTCGCTTTAGAAAGTCCGATGGGGAAGTTATAGACTAAGGAGGTAGACATGGCGCCAAGATTATTAGAAAAATACAAAAATGAAGTCGTATCTCAATTGGTTGAGAAATTCGGCTACAAGAATATTCACGAAGTACCCAAGTTGGAAAAAATTGTGTTGAACATTGGACTTGGAAATGCAAAGGACAATCCCAAAATGCTCGAAAGTGCAGTTAAGGAATTGGCCCTGATTTCCGGACAGGCCCCCGTTGTAACCCAGGCTAGAAAGTCCATCGCTAACTTTAAGCTCCGTGAAGGAATGAAAATCGGTACAAAAGTCACCCTCCGCGGAGATAAAATGTACTACTTCTTAGATAAATTTATCAATATCGCCCTTCCTCGTGTACGGGACTTCCGGGGGATCAGCGACAAAAGTTTCGACGGTCGTGGAAACTATGCAGTGGGAATCAAAGAACAATTGATTTTCCCCGAGATCATCTATGATGAGGTGGACAATATTCACGGAATGGATATCGCCATCATTACATCAGCGAAGACCGACGAAGAAGCAAAGGCTCTCTTAGAGCTTATGGGCATGCCCTTTAGGAAGTAAGGAGGAAGAACGTTGGCTAAAAAATCGAAAATTGCAAGTCAAAAGAGAAAACCGAAATTCTCCACTAGACAATATAATCGTTGTAAAATTTGTGGAAGACCCCACGGATATTTGAGAAAGTACGGGATCTGCCGTATATGCTTCAGAGAACTGGCTTACAAGGGTGAGATTCCCGGCGTAAGAAAGGCAAGCTGGTAGACGAAAGAAGGAGGTAGAACTATGTTAACTGATCCTATTGCTGATATGTTAACCAGAATTCGAAATGCCAATAACCAAAGGCATGATTCTGTTGATATTCCGGCCAGTAAAATCAAGGTCCGTATCGCTGAAATTCTAAAAGAAGAAGGATTCATTGAGAGTGTTGAAATTTTAGAAGATAGCGTACAAAATACCATTCGTATTGGCCTAAAATACATTAACAAAAAGGAAAGGGTTATCTCCGGAATTCGTAGAATTTCTAAACCCGGACTGAGAATTTACGTAAATGCAAATGAACTGCCGAAGGTCCTTGGTGGACTTGGTATAGCTGTGATTTCCACATCCAAAGGAATCATGGTGGACCGAGACGCAAGGAAACAAAGAGTCGGCGGAGAAGTCATCTGCTACGTATGGTAAGGAGGAAGTAATGAGTAGAATTGGATTGAAACCTATTGAAATTCCTTCCGGAGTTACCATCGACATCAAAGGAAATGATGTAGTAGTGAAGGGACCCAAGGGAGAGCTTACTCTCACCAAGGTACCAGAGATGAAACTGGAGATGGAAGATGGTGTACTCAATGTGGTACGCCCTAACGAAACGAAGAGAATGAAGAGTCTTCACGGACTGACCAGATCCTTGATTCAAAACATGGTGACGGGAGTTACGGAAGGATTTAAAAAGAGTCTTACCATTGTAGGAACCGGTTATAGAGCACAGATGAGTGGCGCTAAATTGGGTCTTACCTTAGGATTTTCCCACCCATTGGAAGTGGAAATTCCCAAAGGACTCACCGTTGAAGTACCGGCACAAGATACCATCATAGTATCGGGTTCCGACAAGCAACAGGTGGGACAATTCGCCGCCAAGATTCGCGGGTACAGACCGCCTGAGCCCTACCTGGGTAAAGGGATTCGTTACTCCGATGAAACCGTCCGTCGCAAAGTCGGAAAAACGGGTAAGTAGGAGGATGTAAATGGTAAATAAAACAGATAGAAATAAAAATCGTCTTAAAAGACATAGAAGAATCCGTGTGAAAGTATCCGGAACCCAAGAAAGACCAAGACTATCTGTCTATAGAAGTGGGAAACATATCTATGCACAGATAATTGATGATGTTGCGATGATGACATTGGCAAGTGCATCCTCACTAGACAAAGAACTGACACTGGAACATACGGGAAACAAGGAAGCTGCCAAAGCAGTTGGCGAACTCATTGCGAAGAGAGCTCTGGACAAGGGCATCGAAGCAGTGGTCTTCGATAGAGGTGGATACATCTATCACGGAAGAATCAAAGAGTTGGCTGAAAGTGCTAGAGAAGCGGGCTTGAAATTCTAAAGGAGGGACTACTTTGCAAGAGAGAATAAAACACGAAGAGCTCGATATTAAAGAGAGAGTCGTAGCAATCAATAGAGTATCCAAGACCGTTAAAGGTGGTAAGAATTTCCGTTTCTCCGCACTGGTTGTGGTGGGCGACGAAAATTCCCATGTGGGCGTTGGTATGGCCAAAGCATTGGAAGTACCAGAAGCCATTCGTAAAGCAATTGCTGATGCGAAGAAGAACATGGTCACCGTTCCCATTGAGAACAATACCATTCCCCATGAAATCGTAGGACGTTATGGTGCTGGTAGAGTGGTTCTCAAGCCTTCCAAAGAAGGTACGGGAGTTATCGCAGGAAACGCTGTGCGTGCAGTCTGTGAGTTGGCAGGTATTAAAGATATCAGAACCAAATGTCTTGGAACAAACAACCCCAGAAACGTGGTCAACGCTACGTTGAGTGGACTACTCAATTTAAAGCGTCCAGAAGATGTCGCTAAGAATAGAGGCAAGTCCCTGGAAGAGATTTTAGGATAGGAGGTTCTTTATGGCTAACATTAAGTACAGGCAAAAAAGAAGTCTCATCGGAAAACCTGAAAGTCATCGGAAAATAATCAAAGCCCTCGGGCTCAGAAGAATCGGCCATGTGGTTGAAACCAAAGATACTCCTCAAATTCGAGGAATGATCCATAAGGTTCAATACATGGTAGAAGTCATTGACTAGGAGGTGAGCATCTTGAAACTGGAACAATTAACATCAAACCAACAGAGAAAAACTAGAAAAAGAGTCGGTCGCGGAATCGGATCCGGTATGGGTAAAACATCTACCCGTGGACAAAAAGGTCAAAATGCCAGAAGTGGCGGAGGCGTTCGTCCGGGATTCGAAGGAGGCCAGATGCCCCTCTTCAGAAGACTACCGAAGAGAGGATTTACCAATATTTGGAGAACAGACTATGAGCTAGTCAATGTGGAAGATCTCAATATCTTTGATGAAGGCACTGTCATCGACAGAGAATTTCTCATAGAGCAGGGACTTGTCCGCAGAAACGCTCGTAGAGTGAAAGTCTTGGGTCGTGGAGAATTGACCAAGAAACTCACCATCAAGGTGGACAAAATTAGCGCCAGTGCAAAGGAGCAAGTTGAAAAGCTGGGCGGCAGCGTAGAGGTGATATAAGATGTTTAAAACCTTACGCGATGCTTGGAAAGTTGCTGAACTACGGAAGAAAATGCTCTTTACATTACTTTGTTTATTCATCTTCCGCTTGGGTTCCCACATTCCGGCACCCTTTATCAACAAAGATATTATCCGCCAGATTTTTGAAGGTGCACAGGGCTCCGTCTTGGGGTTCTTAGACCTGATGGCAGGGGGATCCTTCTCGCAAATGAGTATATTTGCAATGAATATCTATCCCTACATCACTGCATCCATTATCATCCAACTTTTGACCGTAGCTATTCCTAAATTGGAAGAGTTGGCAAAGGAAGGACAGGAAGGCAGAAGAAAATTAAACAAAATCACCCGTATCACCGGTGTGGCCTTGGCAGCCATCCAAGCCATTGGAACCGTCTTCGGACTGTATGCCAGTGCCGTTACCGCAACGGGATTCTTACAAAGCTTTATTATGATTGTAACCCTCGTAGCAGGAACGAGTTTCTTGGTATGGTTGGGTGATCAAATCACAGAAAAGGGCGTTGGAAATGGTATTTCCTTGATTATTTTCATCGGAATTATTTCCAGACTCCCCAGCAATATTTTGCAAAACATTCGTTTGGCCCAAGCAGGTGCTGCTTCTTGGCTATCAGTCATCATCTATTTCGCAATTCTCGTCTTGATCGTAGCCTTTGTTGTGCTCATTCAAGAAGGTGAAAGAAGAGTGCCGGTGCAATACGCCAAACGTGTGGTAGGTCGAAGAGTCTATGGTGGACAAGCCACCCATATTCCCATCAAAGTCAACATGGCTTCCGTTATGCCTGTTATCTTTGCTTCAACCTTTATGCAAATCCCGGGCACCATTGCCCTATTATCCAAAGGAGGATTCGCCAAGTTCTTGCAAAACTTCTTTACTCCGCAAGGACAGGCGGGATTCTGGATCTACTTGCTACTCAACTTTACCCTCATCGTATTCTTTACCTACTTCTATAATGCAATTCAATTCAATACGGTGGAATATGCAAAGAACATCCAATCCCAAGGTGGATTTATTCCCGGCATTCGTCCTGGAAAACCCACCAGCCAATTCCTATCTCGTACGGTGAACAGAATTACCCTCATTGGTGGTCTGGCGCTGGCAGCGCTTTCAACAGCACCCCTTCTCCTTTCTCACTTCTCTAATTTGCAAGTGGGATTCCAAGGAACGGCTTTGATCATTGTCGTGGGTGTGGCTCTTGAAACGGTAAAACAACTAGAAGCACAGATGACCATGCGTCACTACAAAGGATTCTTAGGATAATGCGACTTATATTGTTAGGCCCGCCAGGTGCGGGAAAAGGCACCCAAGCGACCTTTATAAAAGAAGAATTCAGGATACCCCATATATCCACAGGGGATATCTTCCGTCAGAATCTACGCGACAACACGGAACTGGGACAAAAGGCCCGCGTCTATATGAACAAGGGAAAATTGGTCCCAGATGATCTCACCATAGAATTGGTCCGAGATCGTTTGAGCCGTGAAGATTGCAAATATGGATATTTATTAGATGGATTTCCAAGAAATTTGGTACAGGCGGAAGCCTTGAGCCAATTCTTGGAAGAGCGAGGCGAAAGTCTCGATGCGGTTATTGATATAGAAGTGGATAAAAACTCTTTGGTAGAAAGAATTACGGGAAGAAGAATGTGTAAGGATTGCAAGGCAAGCTTTCACATTCACAACTACCCTCCCCGTGAAGAAGGCAAGTGCGATCATTGCGGGGGAGAATTGTATCAAAGGGAAGACGACCGAGAAGAGACGGTCCTTAAACGTATCGGTGTGTACGAAGAGGAGACCAGTCCCCTTATCGCTTATTATGATAGGCAAGGCAAAATACAAAAGATCAACGGCAACGCTTCCATGGAAGATGTAAAGGCCGAAGTGCTCGAGGCACTACGGGAGATATAATGCCAGATAAGATCAAAGTAGGCCAAATCGTAAGAAGTAGAGCCGGACGAGACTTCAATCGGCATTTTGTCATCATTGAAGTCATGGACCATGAGTATGTGAGAATCGTAGATGGTTCTCTACGAAAAGTGGATGCACCCAAAAAGAAAAAGGTTAAGCACTTGGCATTTTTAAACGCCAACGCAACCAAAGATCCGGAATTTACATTTACAAACAAAAAACTAAAATCATTGCTCAAATCATATAACGATGGAGGGGAAGACCGTTAATGTCAAAAAAGAACACAATCGAGGTTGAGGGCGTTGTAGTCGATGCTCTCCCCAATGCTATATTTAAAGTGAAACTGGAAAACGGCCACGAGATTATAGCCCATATATCTGGGAAACTACGGATGTTTAACATTCGAATTCTCCCCGGAGATAGGGTGACCATGGAGTTATCTCCCTATGATCTCACCAAAGGTCGTATCACATGGAGACACAAATAAAGAAGGGGATGTAAACATGAAAGTAAGACCATCCGTAAAGAAGATGTGCGAAAAATGCAAGATCATCAAAAGAAACGGAAAAGTTATGGTAATCTGTGTAAACCCGAAGCACAAACAAGTACAGGGTTAATGGAGGTATTGAATGGCAAGAATTGCAGGAATTGACCTTCCGAGAGATAAAAGAATTGAAATCGGACTGACCTATATCTACGGAATCGGCAGACCCACCGCTAAGAAAATTTTGGAAAAAGCTGGTGTAAACCCCGATACCCGTGTAAGAGATCTATCCGAATCAGAAGCCGCTGAAATTCGTGCGGCCATGGAACCTTACAAGGTAGAAGGAGATCTGAGAAGAGACGTGGCTCTTAACATTAAGAGATTACGTGAAATCGGATGCTACCGTGGACTTCGTCACAGAAGAAACCTACCCGTAAGAGGCCAGCGGACGAAAACCAACGCAAGAACGAGAAAAGGACCTATTAAGGTCAGCGGCAAGAAGTAAAGGAGGGTACAATGGCTAAAAAAGGAAAAGTAACAAGAGTTAGAAGAAGAGCCAGAAAGAATATTGAAAAGGGCCAAGCCCACATCTCTTCTTCCTTTAACAACACCATGGTATCCTTAACGGATATGCAAGGAAATTTGATTTCCTGGGCAACGGCAGGACAATTGGGATTTAAGGGCTCCAGAAAGAGCACTCCCTTTGCCGCACAGGAAGCCGCAGAATCTGCTGCTAAAAAAGCCATGGAACATGGCTTGAAGCACGTGGAAGTCTATGTAAAAGGACCGGGAAGTGGAAGAGAAGCGGCCATCCGCGCTCTGCAAGCAGCGGGACTGGAAGTAACATTGATTAAAGATGTAACACCCATTCCCCACAACGGTTGCAGACCTCCTAAACGTAGAAGAGTTTAGGTTAATGCACAAGGGGGAATAAGCTATGGAAATTGAAAAGCCGGTAATTGAGATAATCGAACAAAACGAAGACGTAAGCTATGCTAAAATAGCAATAGAACCCCTGGAACGAGGCTATGGAACCACTCTTGGAAATTCCATGAGAAGAGTACTCCTATCAAGCCTCCCAGGCAGTGCCATCTCCAACATTAAAATTCAAGGAGTATTGCACGAGTTTTCAACCATTCCCGGAGTCCTGGAGGACGTCCCCGAGATCATCTTAAATATTAAAGATTTGGCCATTAAGTCCTACACCAATGAACCCATGAAGCTTCTCATTGATGCCAAGGGTCCAAAGGAAGTGACTGGAGCCGATGTGATTACAGGAAGTGATTGTGAAATTGCCAATCCATCCCATCACATTGCCACCGTCAACAAGGACGGTCACCTGATCATTGAGATGGATCTCAAACAGGGGAGGGGATATGTGCTTCAAGAGAAAAACAAAGAAGCACAGAAAGATACCAGCACCATAGGGGATATTCCCATCGACTCTGCCTTTACACCTGTGAAAAAAGTCAATTTTCACATTGAAAATACCAGAGTCGGACAAATTACGGACTATGATAAATTGGTGCTTGAAATATGGACCGATGGAACCATACAAGCCGATGAAGCAGCCTCCTTGGGCGCAAAGATTTTAACCGAACATTTAAATCTACTCATTGGTTTAACGGAAGATGTGGAAAATAGTTCTTTCCTCACCATCCGCGACAATCGCAAGAGAGAAAAATTCTTGGAAATGGCCATCGAGGAGTTGGACCTCTCCGTTCGGAGTTTCAACTGTCTCAAACGAGCCAATATCAATACGGTAGATGAATTGACACAAAAGACCGAAGATGACATGCTCAATGTACGTAACATGGGCAAGAAGAGTCTGGAAGAGGTCAAAAATAAATTAAGCGAACTGGGGCTCACATTGAGACCTAAAGATGAGTAAAGGAGGTTCTGTATGGCTCTTAGAAAATTAGGAAGAAAGACCGACCATAGAATGGCGATGCTTAGAAACATGACGACCTCTTTGTTACTACATGGCCGTTTGGCCACCACGGTAACCCGTGCCAAGGAAGTTAGACGAATGGCAGATAAAATGATTACCCTCGGAAAAAGAGGAGATCTTCATGCCAAAAGACAAGTCGCTTCTGTATTGTATGACAAAGAAGCCGGAAAGAAAGTGTTCACCGAGTATGCGGAAAAATATGCCGACAGAAATGGTGGATACACGAGAATTTTAAAAACCGGTGTCCGTCGTGGTGATGCATCGGAAATGTGTATCATTGAATTAGTATAAGAAGATTCCCCGAAAGGGGAATTTTTATTGAGTTGGATGTCTTGTTTTTTTTTTGAAATTATGGTACACTTAGTTAAAGGTATCATATTTTGATATTTTACAATATAAAGGGAGGTTCAACATGAATAAAAACATAAAACAAACAAAAATTGGTACAAATGCAATTGTAAAGGAGTCATGCCAAGTTATCCCGGAAAGTTTGAAACAGTTGGCGAAGAAAAAAAGAATAGAATTAACTTGCTACTATGCAGGTTGTGGTGTTGCTGATAGTTGGCCACTGAGCAATTAAGGAACGGAGTGAGATTTGCACAAATTTAATACTAAAAACTATTTCTATGTATATCTAGAGGAAGTTAAACAAGCCTATAAGTTTGAAACGAAGGAAGAGAGACAGGACTTTATAGAACAAGATGTAGAAGAAATTTTGAAAGATAGTGAACCTTTGATGTCTATTGGTCCTAAGACACGACGTGGCTTATTTCTTAATATTGCAAATACATGTAATATGCGGTGTACATATTGTTTTGCTAACCAAGGTAATTATGGGAAGAAACCTGGAATTATGGATTCAGGAACAGCGAGAAAAGCTGTCGACTATTTTATTAGAATGACGGAGCCTTGCTTTCAAATTAACATAATATTTTTCGGTGGAGAGCCATTGGTTAATTTTCCGGTCATAGTGGAAACGGTAAATCATGTTAATAAAACTTACTCTAACCGAGATATTAAGTTTCATTTGGTTACGAACGCCACTCTACTAAGCAAGAAAAGGATTGATTTTTTATCTGAGCACAATTTTAGTTTAGGAGTCAGTATCGATGGGTGCAGAGAAATTCAAAACAAACAAAGACCTTTGATTAACGGAAAAGATTCATATTATGAAACAACTAAACATTTGGAATACATATTAAAAAGAATGAATAATGTACATGCAAGAGGAACATATGTAGATTTTAATGAACCTTTGGTGGATGCATATAGAAGTCTTTTAAAACTGGGGTTTAGAGAAGTTTCTATACCACCGGATGTTTTAGGCTGTAAAAATATAAATCAGTACGAAAGACTAGAATATCAATTGGATTTGTTATTTGAATACATAGTTGATTATGCAAATAAAACCTTTACACTTCCATTTGGTATTTATATTGAAAGCTTGAGAAGATTATTTATGCAAAAAATAGATGTTGAATATACATGTGGATTAGGTGAGGATATATTATCAATAGATTATAATGGAAATATTTATCCATGTCATCGTTTTTCGTCAGAGGAAAAGTTCAAGATAGGTAATATTGATGATTATGTAAATACAAAAGAGTTGGAATTTACTTCAACAATATGCAATGCGTGTTGGAATAGATATACTTGCTCTCACGGCTGTCATTACAATGATTACATATTAGAAAAAGGGGAAAACAAAAAAAATCCTCTGTGGTGTAAGTATGCTAAGAAGTTAACGGAACAATCAATAAAATTGTGTGAATCCTTACCGAAGGAACTCATAGAGGAATATTGTTTGAAATGAAGACTATTCGAAAATATATACAATGGCTAAAAGTATATGGTGGAAAAAGGGGGAAGAACTCTTTATTACTTTTTCTTTTGGCCATTGTTTTTCATGGGATGGTCGTACTGGCACCGGCCATTCAGAAAAACCTCATAGAGTCGTTGACCCATGCAGCCATTGATCACAGAGCCATTCTCTATTACATAGGTGTTGCCCTTTGTCTGGCCATATGTACAGTGTTGGAAGTCTTTTTGTTGATTCAGATGAAGTTGACTTTGCAAAAGAAATTTACCCTTACCATGCTCCACTCTATGTTGCGTTCTGAAAATAAGATTATTCAAAAAAGGGGTGCAGGGGCCTATTTAAGTCGCATCTTTGGGGATGCGGAGCAGATGAGCAACTTATATGGAGAGAATATTTTTACCGGCTTTATCAGTGTCCTTTCATCGATTGTGATTTTTATCATCGCCACCCGCTGGACACCATTATTTGCCTATGTGACCATTCCTACCACAATTCTGATTATTATCGTGATGATAGGCACCAATCAACTTCAGATGAAGTACTTTGCCTTGGCTCGTGAAAAGATTTATGAATTAAATCCCTGTGCCCTAGAACTCATAGAAAACAGAAAGACGATGATGGGGAATTTGTCCAATACCATGGCGTTTTCTTCCATCAAAGAGACCATGGAAGAAAGGGACCGTATGTTTTATAAATCGAGTCTTGCTGCCACCTTGGGAAACACATTGATACGGGTCATCAAAGACCTATCCTTTGTGTGCTTTTTTATTTTCTCTATGAATGAAATCCTGCGAGGTAAGCTGGACATTGCCACCTTTATTCCACTTATGGCATATTTGAACTTCTTCTATGCTCCTGTGGGTGAATGGAAGGAGTGGCAGGAAAGACTTTCAAAATTTGACTTTTTCAGCAAACGAAATGAAGAAAATTTTATGTTGAAACAGCACTATACTCTACCAGAAAATCATAGTCTTCGATTGGCAGGGGTCTCTGTAAAGCGAGGAGAAAAGACCATTTTATCTGATTTTCATCTCACCTTGGACCAAGTCTATGGTGTGGTTGGCCTATCGGGGGAGGGAAAGAGCACCCTGATTAAGGCACTTTTAAAAGAAATAGAAGACTACGAAGGACATATCGAAATCGGTGGGAAAGATGCCAGAGAAATTCCTTTGCCCATTGTTCATGGTTTCTTTAATACCTCATTTCAAGAGGCCGAGATTTTTGATGGAGATTTAAACTATAATGTAACTTTGGGTCGGACTGGGTTGGATGATATGACATATGATCAAAAACAAAAGGCCCTGGAAGAAAAGATAGGTGCGGAACTGGGAAGACTAGAAAAGGGTGAATCCATTTTGGACAGGGATCTCTTTTTGGAGATATACCATCTAGAACCATTTGAGTGGACGGAAGAAATGGAAGCCCAATGCAGATCCCATCTAGGCAATGTGGAATCCACGGCCCGAGAAATGGCAAAGATTTTAATGACAAAAAAGTATTATAAGACGAGCAGGTATGAATACATCCTAGAGGCTCTTCATTTACATCCTCTGGAGGAGAGAGAATTTGGACAGCGGGGAAGCCATATTTCCGGCGGAGAAAAGAATAAAGTTGCTTTGGCGAGATTCTATCTCAAAGAAGATTTTCCCTTCATTATGGACGAACCCTTTACGTCCCTTGACGAAAAATCGGAGAAAGAAAATCTTGCAATTTTATCTTCCATGGTGCGTGGCGGAAGGGGTCTGGTCATCAGTCACAAGTTGAATATTCTCCGTGAACTATCCGATGAAATCATTGTGATTCATGGCGGAAGAGTGGAAGCCGTTGGAACCCATGAAGAACTATTATCCAGATCCAAATTATATGGAGAGCTCTATCAAATGTATAGGGAAAAGAGAAAATAAGGCTCTAAGGGTATCCATGCTAGCAGCATCTGTGTTTCTAAACCATCGATCATGAAATCACCCTTGTTTTAAATTTTTTCTGTTGTATAATAGAAGCAAGGTAGCGAAATCAAGACATGAAAAAGGAGGGTTTTCATGAAAAAGAAACACATACTCTATGGACTTTGGGCCATCATTGCAATCCTTTTTGGATTTATGATTCGACCCATCTTTACGCAGCCCGATCTGGGACTAAAGGTGCTATTTGTTGCTCTTATCGTGATGATCATCATCTTGATCTATTGGATGCGAAGGACGTATAGGATGTAGGACCTACTCTCATCGATCTTTCCTCTTTGAAATGGAATCTTTTTATGGTACAATACATAGGGTCCAATAAGTCGGACCAAAAGGAGGAACCAATGAAAGATCAACGATTTTTCTATGGGATTGTGGGTTTTATTGCCGCACTTTTTGTGATTGTGGGAGAACCTATTTTCTCGCAACTAGATCAATGTGAAGATTAAATTTTCCATTCTCGCCATCATAACCTTTGCAACCATCCTGTATCTTCATTTGAAGATACGCACCTTGGGAAAAAAGGTAGATAAGTAAATGCATAGGAAAAAATTCTAGAATTGATTTGACAGATAATCTTTACCCCTCCCCTTGGACCTAAAAGGAGCCAAAGGGAGGTTTTTTCATTGGCCCAATCGATGGTTTCCAAATAAAAAAAGCCGCAAAGCGACTTATGAGATTAAGATTTTTCTGAAAGTTTTAAATCTTTTTGAAGGGCATCAAAGACCCTTTGGATCAAGGCGTCATTGACTTCATATTTTCCCGTTCCCTCGTTGGTTTGGATGAGATCGTGTTCTGCCAGGGTTTTTAATTGATAGGTCACGCCGGCAGAGGTGATGGAAAATATGGCAGCCAATACCTTATTGGTTGTGATTCCCCCTTTAATCATTTTAAGAATGCCAAAACGGGTGGGATCTGCCAAGAGTTTCAATATGTCAAGACATTGTCGTTCATCAACGGCTTCACTGCCTTCTTTTGCCAATATATTGTCCCATAGAAATAGACCCATGGAGAAAAAGCAGGTTTTTTCTCCATATAAACTCATATCAATGGAAACTCGATTTACATTCATGGGAAGAATATAGATCTCACTGGGTTCTGGGCTTTGGGGAAGAAAATCGTAATAAAACTTTTGTAAAATCTTTTCTTGGTTGGTGGATAGTTTTTGGCATTTGCATTCGATAAGGGAGGGAAACTCCTTTTCCAATCCATGATAGTGTTTACGATAGAGCTGGGCGGTCTTTGTGTAGATGGAAAGGAGTTGTTTTTTGGTTCGTTCAAAATCACCCAATAGACTTAGGATGCACCATTTTCCTTCGGGAGACAGATCGGTTTCATTTAACTCGGCCACGGAAAAATCTTCTTCTAGACCCAATCCAATGGATAGCATGGCACGGATGTCTTCCTGTTTTAAAGCTTCCAGTTGGGTGGTGAAAGCATCGAAGGTATCCAAGGGATGGTTCATTTTGTAATAGGCATAGAGACTTGTATACATATTAAAGCCCTTGGAAACAAAGTGAGAAATGGGGAGTCGAAGATCTTCCAAGTCTTTTTGATAGGATAGGATGGCTTTCATATAGGCTTCTTCTGTGGTGCTATACTCTCTCTCTTTTGTATCAAAGAAATCTTTTTCCAATTCCTCTGAGTGGATTTCAAGGGTCGCAATGAAATCACGAACTAAATTTTTTTCCGCAATAAGGTTCATATCCACCTTCACTCCTATGATAAAAAACCAATGGCTCTAAACCATGGTTCCTGTTAGAATACCGCTTGGTTTCATAATAGCATATTTTGAGGGGGAATAAAAGAGGGAAAAAAGACAAAGAATTATAAAATGAATATATGTTCATATATTTACTATTACAACTACATTACATATCTATAGGAAATGTTGAATAAAAAACATTCCCATGGTATACTTGGGGTGATCCATGGATCGAGTAGAAGCTGGGTATCTCTTGGATACCCCAGGGTCATATCTTTAGGATATGGAAACAAAGGAGGTACGAAGTTGAGAAAAACAATTGCCATTGTATTGGCTCTTGCAATGCTCCTTCTTCCCACCACGATTTTTGCGGAAAAATCCGCAGCGCAAATCGATCAGGAAGTCAATGCTGCCATGAGGAAGCTCATGCAACCCATGAGCCCCTTGATGGCGATGTTCCGCGAGGACGCCCAAATCTACGGAAGGGATTGGGGTGCGCCTGATGACGGAGCAGGAACTAGATTTGAAACTGTTGTTGTGACCTTGAGAGGGAATCTCTATGATGTTGCACCAACCTATTTCTTCAACTCTGGTGGATACAAAGGAACGTTACGATACCAACACAAAGAGTTTGTAGTCATCAACGGTGAAAATTATACCCTTGTAAAATACAACGGGGAAGTCACTAAACACTAAACATCTCACAGATGTTGGAGGAAGACAAATTTGTCATATGAAAAGGGGATACGCTGGGTCGTATCCCTTTTTAGGTGAAATGGTCTGGTTTTATTCTGGAGCAGCTTTTGGAAACCGTCTTGTCAAGAACCGCTCAATACGTTACAATAGGGGTAGAGGTGATCGTGTGCTTTTAAAGGGTGGTATCTATTTAACAGAAGAGGGAGTTTTAAAAGAAAATCCCGGAATTTACATTCGAAATGGAAAAATTGAGGCCATTGGTTTCCATGGAGAAGATGACCATGTGATACATCTAGATGGAATGTTTATTTTCCCCGGCTTTATCGATGCCCACTGCCACACCGGCGTGGAGGAGCAGGATATGGGCTTTGAAGGAAATGATATCAATGACGTGGGAGATCCCAATCAGGCCGACGTTCGTGGGATAGATGGATTCAACCCCTTTGATACAGGGGTGAAAGAAGCTCTGGAAGCTGGTGTGACAACCATTCATACCGGGCCCGGATCGGCCAATTGTATTGGAGGAACCTTTACCATCGTAAAAACCCACGGAACCGTGGTGGATGAAATGGTACTGGTCAAGGATTCTGCCATGAAGATAGCCTTCGGAGAAAATCCCAAGCGTTTTCATGGTGAAAGACAGGGAAAGAGCCCCTTTACTCGTCCCAAGATTATGGCCATTCATCGGGAACAAATCATGAGAAGTCAAGACTATGGTTCAAGAGATAACCCCACTTTTGATGCAAAGTTGGCTGCTTTCTTGCCCGTTTTGGACCAGACCATTCCACTCAAGGCCCATTGTCATAGAGCCGATGATATTGCCAGCGCCATTCGTTTGGCTAAGGAGTTCCATTTGCGACTGACCTTGGATCAC
This sequence comes from Tissierellia bacterium, assembly GCA_030537875.1. Lineage (GTDB taxonomy): Bacteria > Bacillota > Clostridia > Tissierellales > Peptoniphilaceae > Ezakiella. The sequence continues at coordinate 24,263 of JAUNVC010000007.1, forward strand.
GTGACGGAAGGTCATCTCATTGCCGAGTATATTCGAGACAGTGGATTTCCTGCCATTGTGGGCCCCAGTTTTGGAGGGCGTCCCAAGATTGAGCTGAAGAATAAGACCTATAAGACCGCCGGCATCCTATCCAATTTGGGTGTGAAAGTGGCCATCATGACTGACGCGCCAGTGATTCCTTTGGATCATCTTCCCCTCTGTGCAGCCTTGGCTGTTCGAGATGGAATGAAGCGAGAGGATGGCTATCGCGCCATCACCATTGTCCCGGCGGAAATCATGGGAGTCGATCACCGTGTGGGAAGTATTGCTCCTGGGAAAGATGCTGATTTTGCCATCTATGATAAGGATTTTATGGACCGTGTCGATGCTCGCTGTCTCATGACCATTGTGGAAGGTGAAGTGGTGTATGAAGCGATATAAATATTTGATTTTTGATTGTGACGGAACCCTTTTGGATTCAAGGTTTTGTACCGTGTCGGCCTTTGAAAAAATGGTCCAGACCATCCAAGGTAGACCATTGACAGAGGAGGAGCGGGAGGAAGTATTCCATCGTCCTTCAACAGAAAGTCTTTTGGCCATGGGAGTTCCTGTGGATTCCTACCATTTGGATTTACTCAATACCTATTATTTTGAAGAGACGGCCCATATTCAAATGTTTGATGGGTTGGAAGAGGTTCTTCGTTGTCTACAAAAAAAGGGGATCCCCATGGGGATGGCCACCAATCGAGATGAAGAGGAGAGCCTCTATGCCATGAAATACCATGGACTCTCCAAGTACTTAGAAGGATTTACCTGTCGAGATTATGTTCGCGATCCCAAACCATCGGGAGCGATGTTGACCTATTATTTAGAAAAGTATCATATTCCCAAGGAGGAAACCCTATTCTTGGGAAATGGAACGACGGATCATTTATCCGCCATTGATGCTGGATTGGATTATGCGTATTGTATGTGGGGAACCACCGAGATGTTGGAGGAGGAAGCCTACACCATTGAGGATCCCCGGGAAATTATGTTATATGTAGGAGAAGACTATGATTCTTGCGAGTAACTCCCCCAGAAGGAGAATGATTCTGGATAAGTTGACCGATAATTACAGAATACAAGTTCCCACCATTGATGAAGAGGCCGTCATTCGGACCTATACCTTCAAAGAAGATTGTGAAAAAGGACTCTGTGTTATGGAATTGGCACTAAAGAAAGCTTTGGATATTGAAACCACGGAAGATGAAATGGTGGTGGCGGCAGATAGTTTGGTTTTCTATGGAGATAAGTTTATGGGAAAACCAAAGGATGCTGAGGATGCAAGAGAAACCCTGACCTTTCTTGCCGGGAAGACCCATGAAGTGGTGACGGGAGTATGTATTCTAGAAAAGGACAATCGCCATTTCTTTTATGTGACTACGGAAGTGGAATTTTATCCCTACGATCACTTTTATAAGACCTTGGTGGATGAATATATCGAGGAAGAGCTCCATGTGGGTAAAGCTGGCAGCTATGGAATTCAAGATAAGGGCTCCCTATTCGTAAAGAAAATCACGGGGGACTATTACAATGTCATGGGACTTCCCGTAGTTGCCCTTCGAAAAATCAAAGAACTTATGCTAAAGAGTATTGAAGCTGTGGAACTGAAATAAACAAAAAATGTCACCATGGGCAAGATCCCCAGAGTGACATTTTTTATTGTTTATTTTGTATGGGTACCCTAGAAACGATCCCCATATCGCTCCAAGATATACTCCAAATCCTTATCTCCCCGTCCACTTAAATTTACAAGAAGACTTCCATAGCCATCTTCCCTTGCCAATTTCATGGCATAGGCTAGAGCATGGGAACTTTCTAGAGCGGGGATAATGCCCTCCAAACGTGACAGGGCAAAAAAGGCCTCCACGGCTTCTTCATCATCAATAGCTCCATAGTTTACCCGACCGATACTTTGTAAGTAAGCGTGTTCGGGACCGCTCGATGGATAATCCAATCCACTGGCAATGGAATAGACTGGCGCAGGCTCTCCTGCAGCATCTTGCAACATGATGGAATGGAATCCATGCATGGTTCCATCCACACCATAGGTGAGAGATGCGGCATGATCTCCCGGTTGGGGTCCCTTGCCCAGAGGCTCCACTCCATAGAGGGTAACAGGTGTATCCAAAAATCCCGAAAAAATTCCCATGGCATTGCTACCTCCGCCGACACAGGCAATGACGCCGTCGGGAAGAAATCCGGTCCGTTTTTCAAACTGATCCCTTGCTTCAAATCCCACCACACTTTGGAAATCTCTTACCATTTTGGGGAAGGGATGGGGCCCCACCGTGGAACCAATACAGTATAGGGCGTCTTTGTAGTCCTTGGAGTAGGCACTAAAAGCCGAGTCCACGGCTTCTTTCAGTGTCTTTAATCCATGGGTGGCCGGGACGACCTTGGCACCGAGAAGTTTCATTCGACTCACATTGGGAGCTTGTTTGGCGATGTCCACCTCGCCCATGTGGATCTCGCATTCCAACTGGAAATAGGCGGCAGCCGTGGCCAGTGCCACCCCGTGTTGACCGGCACCGGTTTCGGCAATGAGTTTTTTCTTGCCCATATACTTGGCCAAAAGCCCCTCTCCCATACAATGGTTCAATTTGTGAGCTCCCATATGATTCAAATCTTCTCGTTTCAAATAAATTTGGGTACGACCCTTGCCCAAGGATGCACTCAATCTCTCGCAGGGATAGATGGGAGTGGGGCGTCCCTGAAAATCTCTTCGTATTCTTCTAAGTTCCGAGATAAAAGATTCGGTATGGGCAATTCGCTCGTAGGCATCGGTTACTTCTTCGAGAGCTTCTTCAAGCTCTTTGGGCAAAAATACGCCACCATAGGGGCCGAAAAAGCCCTTTTCATCGGGAAATTCCCGGAGATAATTTGTAAAATTCATATCTTCTCCTTTCAAATAAAAAACTTGCCCATAAGGACAAGTACACAAAGCCACCTTACTATTCTTCACGACAAAGAATCCCTTCGAAATGCCAACACATCTCTAGGCCGTAACGTGGCCAACGTCTAAGCTACTCTTTTCGCCGCCCTCCAAGGCCCATCCTCCATCAAGAACACCAGGCTCCCACCGCCCCCGGCTCGCTAGGGATCTCTTCCATGAAGTTATCTCCTCGTCACAGGTTTGCTATTGATACTACTATAGCATAAAGAAGTGGCCCTGTCAAGGAATTGGGTATAAAGGTATAAGAAAGAAGGAGGAGACTATGTCAAAAATTTATACAAAGGGTGGAGATAAGGGCCAAACTTCTCTCTATGACGGAGTGCGCATCTCCAAAGGCCATGTCCGTGTGGAAAGCTATGGAACCCTGGATGAATTGGGAGCCGCTCTCGGAGTGGCCAAAAATTTTGTGGAAGATCAGACCATGGTGGAAGAAATCGAGGAGATTCAAAAAAAACTCTTCACCGTATCGGCCATTCTCGCCACGGAAGATCCAGAGAAAACCTTTTCCGATATAAGGGAAGAAGATATTGTGTATTTGGAAGAGTTGGTGGATAAATACATGGGACAACTCCATAATCCTAACAACTTTATCTTGAACGGCTCGGGAACCAAATCCTGTTTTCTCCATTTGGCACGAACCATTTGTCGCCGTGGGGAGCGACGGATCATTGCCCTCGATGAAATCATTGATGTGGACCCCTTGGTGGTCAAATACGTCAATCGACTTTCCGATGCACTCTATGCCATGGCAAGATATAATGAGGATAGAGAAGAAGTGGTGGAATTTCAAAAGAAATAAAGAAAGTCATTGTACATGGATGGAACATCCATCCAATCAAGAGCATAAAGGAAAAAAGGTGGAGTGGAAACTCCATCTTTTCTTATGAAAAGCTCCAAGGACCACGACCAAGGATTTCTTGACAGAGGCAAACATTTGCCCTACAATATAAGTATAAGTTTAAATTATTAAAATATAATTAAGTGCTCACTTAACAAAGGAGAAAAAATGAAATTAGAAATTCAGGGACTGGTGAAGTCCTTTGGGCAAAAAGAAGTTTTAAAGGACATTCGCTACATCTTTGAGGAGGGGAAAATTTACAGTATCATCGGAAGAAATGGTGCTGGAAAGACCACTCTTTTCAACTGTATCAATCAAGATGAAGAGTTTCAGCAAGGAAAAATCTATCTTGTAGATGAAGCTGGCAGCCGCCGTCCTCTTCGTTTTGAAGATGTGGGCATGGTGTCGGCATCTCCCATTTTACCAGAATTTTTAACGGGCCAAGAATTCATCAGTTATTTTTTAAAGCTGAATTCCTCCGTGAAGGATGGGGAGAAAAAGCATGTGGAAGAATATTTTGATTTTGTCAAGATTCAAGAGAAAGATCGGCACAAACTCATCAAATATTATTCCTATGGGATGCAAAATAAGCTCCAACTCCTTTGCGCCCTCATACGAAATCCCAAGGTGCTCCTTTTAGATGAGCCTCTATCCTCCTTTGATATTGTGGTTTCCCATGACATCAAGGAGCAGCTCATGGCCATGAAAGGGGAGCATATTACCCTGATGAGTACCCATATCCTCCAGCTCGCCACCGATATCAGTGATGAGATTGTCCTTTTACGCAATGGCAAACTCTCAGGGGCAGAGGATGTTCAGTTGGGAAGCGGAGAATTTGAAGAGTATATTATGAAGGCCTTGGAGGAGGACCTTTCATGAAGATTTTAAAATACTATTTACAAATTATTCTCCTCATGGATGCCAATGCCATGCTTCATTATATCAGCCGGATTCCCTTTATTGGCGATGCCTTGACTAGACGGAGCTTTGACAAGAGAAAGACCAAGACCTTTTTTAGCTTCTTGGGTTTTCTCTATGGACTACTCAATGAAGTTTTGGGAAAATTCATTGTCTATTTTGTGGCCTTGGATTGGCTGCCGCGATTTGTACTTCGAAGGTCCATGGAAGGAACGGAAGGAACCCAAATTCAAGTAACCCTCTTTCTCCTTCTCTTTTGTCTTCTTCCATTTCTCGGTGGGAGTAGCATTTTTTCCGTCACCAAGGAAGATCGTATCTTTCTCCATCATTTCACCTTGGACCCCAATATCTATTACAAGGCAAAGGTGGGAATAGGAACATGGACCACATTCTTCATGAGTTTACCGGGTCTTTATTTTGTGTTTCGGGATGTGAGATGGGTGGTTTATCTCATGGTCATCAAACTATGTTCCGCCTATTTGACCCATGGCATCTATCTCTTTCAATTTCAAAAGAACATTCCCTTTGTGCCTAAGGTTGCTCGTCAAATCCTAAATTTTTCCCTCTATATTGGAGTCTATGTTCTTCTCAGAAAAGGACTTCTTCCCCTCTTTCCCATGGAGGGAAAGACGGCGATGGTGGTCGCTTTGGTGCTTGGTCTCTTGGGAATTGTATCCATGACCTATGTGTTCTTGTATCAGGGATATAAGAAAATTGCCGTGAAATATGCCAATATGGGGGTGGCCCAAATCAAAGTCACCCTTGCATCGGATGCCTTCATCAGTGAAGGGGACGAGGGACTCAAACACTGCACCGAAGAAAACAATCGAAGATTTTATGAAAAACATGGTCACCTTTCCCCCGAGGGATATGTGGGGAAGGCCTTTCAACATCGATTTCATTCCATATTAAGAAATACCATTCTACAGGGTATTTTGACCACGACCTTTTTTTCCATCATCTTTGGTTTATGTATTCGGTATGATTTGTTTTCCTTGGAAGATGATCCCATAAATTATACATCCAAACTGATCTTTCTCATCTTCTCTCTCCCCATGTCCATGAAATACTTGTCCCTTTATTTCCGAAATGTGGACCGAGTATTTTTGAGTCAGCGACTCTATGGAAAGAAGGACATACAAAAGACCATGATCCAACGAATGCTCTTCTTATTTCAAATTTCCATTCCCATTCTCTTTGGATTTTGGCTCAACTTGCTTCTTTTGACTTGGATTGGAAACATTTCCCTTCCATGGGATGCCTGGCCTCCCATCATGGTCGCCTTTGCATTGATTTACTATGTCTATGAGCTTTTCATGATTTTGAGCTATTATGGACTGCAACCCTATTCCACGGAGCTTGTTGTAAAAAGTCCCCTCTTTCGTCTATTGCAATTCCTTTTTGGAATCTTTGGTATCTATTTTCTATTCACCGAATCCAACGTGACTCGGCTCATTCCAGGTCTATGGATGAGCCTGGGAATTCTTTCCATCTCCACCATCATCCTTTGGTGTTTTGTAGATCGAACCTTCAAATTGCGATATTAAATTTTTTAAGAAATTTATAACCAAAAAGAGATGCCATTGGCATCTCTTTTTTATGCTCTTCTAAAATGCACTATCATCAACGGCATCCAAGTACTCTACCACCGGTTGGATGGTTTCGGCAATGGTACCATCGATAAAGGGATTTTTCAGATTGGCCAGCTCCACAAGCTCGAGGAAGGGCTTGCTTCCTCCTGCCTTACAGAGATTGAGATAATCCTTCCAAGCTGTTTCGTGATCCTTTCTATCCTTGGTCCAGAATTGGAGTGCAAGAACTTGAGCCAAGGTGTAGTCGATGTAATAGAAAGGCATTTGGAAGACGTGACCTTGACGGAACCAGAAACCACCTTCTTCGAGGATGGTCTGTCCATCATAATCTCTTGATGGAAGATATTTCTTCTCCAATTCACGGTATTTGGCCCTTCTTTCAGCGGGAGTTACTTCTGGATGTTCATAGACGAAGTGCTGGAATTCATCAATTAAAGCTCCGTATGGGAGGAAGAGGATGGCACCTTGGAGGTGTTGGAATTTAAATTTTTCCACCTCATCTTCAAAGAAGAGTTTCATCCAAGGCCATGTGAAAAACTCCATACTCATGGAGTGGATTTCTGCCGACTCCATTCCAGGCCATAGATATTCGGGCACATCATAATCTCTAGAATTAAAGACTTGGAAAGCGTGGCCCGCTTCGTGGGTGAGCACCGTCATATCATGGGCGGTTCCATTGAAATTGGCGAAGATAAAAGGACTTCTCCACTTGGACATGTAGGTACAGTATCCACCACCGGCCTTGCCCGGTTTAGAATCTAGGTCAAAAAGCTCTCGTTCCGTCATAAATTTGAAGAAGGTATCCGTATCCTTGGAGAGATCGGCATACATGAGAGAAGCTCTCTCTAGCATCCAATCCCGATCCCCGTGGGGAGCGGCGTTACCCGTTGTAAATTGGAGAGATTCATCATAATATTTCATAGGTGAAATGCCGATACGCTTGGCTTGACGTTCCCGTAGCTTTTCTGCCAAAGGAACCACTACTTCTACGATCTGCTTCCGATAGTTGGCCACGTCCTTGGCATTATAGTCCAAACGACCCATGCGTTTGTAGCCCAAATCGATGAAATTCTCATAGCCCAATTTCTTGGCAATGGTATGGCGGACCTTAACGAGTTTATCATAAATTTCATCAAGTTTTTCCGTGTTCTCCTCAAAGAACTCTGCCACAAGGGCCGAAGCTTCTTTACGTACCGTTCTGTCTTCATCTTGAACATATTTACCAAGCTGGGTAAGATTCATGGTTTCTCCCTTGTACTCCTTGGCACAGGATGCCAAGAGTTTTTGGTATTCCATGGAAAGTCGTCCCTCTTCAATGAGGTCTTCCACAATCTCGGGGGAGAAAACTTCTAAGCTCATTTCATACTTTTGGAAAAGATACTTGCCTAAGAGTTTTTCCAATTCTTTTCTGTGACGGCTGTTGAGGAAGGCCCTTTGAAATTCCACATCACTTTCTTGGATCCGTGGGGCATTTTCATTGTGATACTCCACTTCCTTGTCATAGAATTCATCGGTGGTATCAATGGTGTGACGGATATTGGCCAGGGTCATCATGGACTCGGCCTCCTGATTGATGCTGGAAACTCGACGATAGGCGTGGAGCGCCTCATCGGTGGTGAGAGCTTCCTTCAGATCCTTGGTCTGCTCTTTGATGACCGTTTCAATTTCCTGAAAATCCGGCCGAACATATTTGAATTCGCTAAACTTCAACTTGGGATCATGAAAAATTTTGTCATTGATTGTATTCATATTTACCTCCTTATATGTATGGCTTCATTATAGCATATTTCGATACGGTTCTAAAGGGTGGACTTTTTTCTCCATATATTTTGCAGAGAATAGGACGAAACTCTTCGGAAAGGGCGGTTTTAATTGGATTTGAAAAGAAACTTGTCATGGGATTTATGGTAAGAGTATTATTCCACCCCCTCACTGTATTATTTTTTCCATATCGTTTATAATAGAGATATGGACGGTAAGTTATTTGTAGTACCCACACCGGTGGGAAATTTAAAGGATATGACCCTTCGGGGGATAGAGGTTTTAAGGGAAGCCCATGTGATTTATTGTGAGGACACGAGACATTCCATGGTCTTGCTTTCCCATTATGATATCAAAAAACCTCTTCTTAGCTTGCATAAATTCAACGAGATGTCCCGTGTGGAAGAAATACAAAGGCGATTGGAAGCGGGTGAGAAGGTGGCCTATATCAGCGATGCAGGCACACCGGGCATCAGTGACCCCATCATCGATGTGGTGCGTTCTCTACCAGCGGAGAGGGTGAGCGTACTTCCTGGAGCGACGGCCTTTGTGCCGGCTTTGGTGGCCTCAGGGTTATCGACGGAACATTTTTTCTTTTATGGCTTTCTTCCTCAAAAGGGGGGAGAAAGAAAAGAGGTGTTGAAGTCGCTTTCCAAAGAAAGGGCAACCCTTCTTTTCTATGAGAGTCCCCATCGTATCAAGGATACTCTCAAGGATATGTGGGAAATTTGGGGCAATCGAACCATTGCCATTTGCCGTGAACTCTCCAAACTCCATGAGGAAATCCTCCGCCTAGATTTGAAACAGGCTTTAGAAATTCAAGAATTTCGTGGCGAGATGGTTTTGGTGGTGGAGGGAGCTTTGGAAGAAGAAAGAGAAGATTTTCGACCTGTGGTGGATTTGCTTTTGGCAGAAGGACTGCGATCCAAGTCCATTGTCAAGGTGTTGCAATCCATGACGGCCTTTGCCGCTGTGGGTAGAAATCAGGTCTATGAATATATTTTGAACCAACAAAAGGAACGGGAAGATCTATGAGAAAGGGTATGGAAGAAGCGTTTTGTCAATTCAACCAACAATTGCGTCAGAATTATGAGGCGATGGATCGCTCCCATTTGCGAGAAAAATTAAAGAAACTGGGAACCTTTTATTCATCCCATCCCTTGAAAAAAGAAGAGCTAGAAGCCTATTTGCCCGGTTCTGTGGCGGCGGTGGATGGTTCCATGAACCAATGGGGTGGAGCCGAACCCAATGTGCTTCACCTTTTGACGGCGGTTTTTCTTCCCGATTTAAAGAGAGAGTCCCATGAAAAGGCCAAGGTCATGAGTCCTCTTACAGGGGGAGAAGATCGCAGCAAGGCCGCTTTGTCCCAGTTGGAGGTGCAGGTGGCAAGAGAAGGGCTCGATCTCTATCACAGTCGGGTCATTCTCATGGATGGTGGATTCATTCGATATGTGGCCGATGCGGAACAGATGTTTTCTGATTTGGTGCAGGCGTGTAAGGAGAGGGATTGTCTTCTCTTGGGAGTGATTGAAGATATCAAAAGTACTTCCATTGGCGAGGCCATGGGAATGGAACTCTTTGATCGGGAGATTTTATTTGGTCATCTTGGTTTGGGAGAGGCCTTCATCTTGGATAGCGAATACAATAAGAAGACCACCTCTGGTGTGGGAACGGCCTATTTCCGACCATCCAACAATCCCCAATGTGTGGCCATTGACTTTCCCATCCATGAAAGAGAGCGTATTGAGGAAGGATTGAATTTGATTCATACCCTCACTCCGGAGGGCAGCCGCGGGATTCCTCTTCTCTTGGACTTGGTCGATCGATATGCCCGTGTGACCGATCGAGATATGCAGGCCTATATCAAAAGTTATATTGACGAGGATTTACGAAGAATTTACTTAGACGAAGCCAGAAAAAAGAGGTGGTTATAGTGAAGATTGCAGGAATGACAAGCCAGAGTGAAGCCTATGTGGTTACCAAGGAACACTCTATCAGAATCAATGAGTATTTAAAAATAAAGGATCCCTTACAGGGAGATTTGCTCTGCGAAACCATTGAGACCCATACCTATAACCGATTCATGCCCTTGGATCCCGACAGCGACATGGCCGACAAAAGAGTGGTGGAGAGTATGAAAACCCTGGGATATGATTTGGACAACGAGCGAATCTATATTGCCAAAGTACGGCTGCTAAATGAGGCACCCTATCCCATCGAAACGGGTTCAGAAGTGGTAAACCCAAGTTTTTCTGAGGTGAAGCCCGTTCTCATCCGTAGCAATGCAAAGCAGGGACTGATTTTGGGGCCCATTCAAAATACGGACGGAGTCTACCAAGGAGCGGACCCACAATATAAAGATCTAATGACCACTGTGGAAGATGGAAAGGTGCAGGAGCAGAGGGAACTTCCCCTCATCTTTCATCTTTGGGGCATGAAAGATTATCCCCACATTGGCATTTTTGGTGGAAGTGGAAGTGGAAAGAGCTATGGTCTTCGGGTGTTCTTGGAAGAACTCATGCGACTCCATATTCCCACCATTGTTTCCGATCCCCACAATGAAATGACCTTTGTCACCGAGGATGGTCGCTTTGATACATCCTATGAGGTATTGGAGGTGGGAACCAATACGGGAATTGCTTTTCAAGAACTGTCTTCCTTTGATTTGATTCACCTTTTGAAAAGTCGGGGGGATTTGACGGAGTCCATGGAATCCACCATTGAGCTTTTGAAAAAATCCAAGGAATCGGTGGAACTTTTCCAAACCAAAATCAAATATCTCCTGGAAATCCACGAAATGGGTGGAGAAGAAGGTGCAAGACGAGAGATGGCCCATATGGCTCCGGAGGAACAAAACACATTGGAGGATAAACTCCGCTTGTTTGGTGTCTTTGGAAAGTTTACCAATCCCAAGAGTTTGAAGGGAATTTTATGGAGAATGAATAGTCTTCGCTCTACCGGCATCTTTGATAGAGAAGAGGCCTCCATTGAAGATATGATGAAAGCTGGAAAGACGGTAGTGATCCAAGGAGCAAGACGGGTCCTCACCGTGTACATGAGCTATATCTTACGAAAACTTTATTATCTTCGTCGAGACTATTTGGACGGCGAAAAAAGAGACGAGGACCAATATTTCCCGCCCTTTGTGGCCGTCATTGATGAAGCCCATAACTTTGCGCCTAGGGGAGCTGACGCGCCATCCAAGACCATTTTACGGGAGATTGCGCAGGAGGGGCGGAAATATGGTAGTTTTCTCGTCCTTGCCACCCAACGCCCCAGCATTTTGGATGACACCACCACGGCCCAGTTAAATAGTAAATTCCTATTTCGGACCACCAGAGAAACGGACATTAAGACCATACGAGAGGAAACGGATATTTCTTCAGAAGAAGCCAAACGGCTTCCCTATCTCAAAAGTGGAAATGTGTTTTTTTCCAGTGCCATCATGGGACGAACCCTCTTTTTGCGAATGCGTCAAGCATTGAGTCATCAGCCCAAGAGTGAAAATCCCTTTGATGAATTGGAAACGAGACGGGTGGAAAAAGATGGACTGGTTTTAGATATTTTACGGGACTATTCTCCCTTTGGCCCCAGTGATTTTCCCCAACTATTACAAATTTTAGAAAAGAGTGGGGAGCATTATACTGTGGAGGCATTGAAAGGGGTGTTCCGGAGATTGGAAGAAAGCGGAGCTTTGGAGAAGAAAGAAAACATTTTTGGGGAGGTCTATGCATGTCAGAAAAGTTAAATATACTCTACGCTGCCAGTGAAGCCCTGCCCTTTATTCGCACCTGTGATGTGGCAGATTTCGTCTACAACATGACGAGAATTTATCGAGATGATCACCATCGTGTCAAAGTGGTTTTGCCCCTCTATCGATCCATTAAAGATAAATACGATGACAGCTTTCGCTATCTGATGAATTATACGGTGGAGATGGGATTTTCCTATCAACTAGCCAACATATTGACCTTGGATGTGGAGGGAGTTGAATTTCTTTTCATCGATAACGAGCACTATTTTAGTCGGGATCGTATTCTTGGAGAGCCCGATGATGCGGAGCGCTATATCTTTTTTAACAAGGCCATCTTGAAGTTGATGAGAGAAATCGATTTTCATCCCCATATTCTCCATGTCCATGATTATCCAACGGCCTTGTTACCGGCCTATGTGAAAAATTACAGACAGGTCGATGATTTTTATATGAAGATTCGTTCGGTGCTTTCCATTCACAACATTCGAAATCAAGGGATTTTCCCGGCGGAGGATGGGGCAGAAATGGCGGGACTTCCCATGAGTTTCATGGAAGACCCCGACTATCAATATTATCCCTGTATCAATTTTTTAAAAACGGGAATTGCCACAGCCGATCATATTACGTTGCCCTCACCCACCTTCAAGGAGGAGGTTCAAATTCCCTATTATGGAGAAAAATTGGATCGACTCATGAAGGCCAACGCCTTTAAGACATCGGGTATCTTGGATGGCATTGACTATCGACGCTATGACCCGGAACGCTCTCCCACCATTTTTTTCAACTACAATAAGGAGAGTTTGGAGCAAAAGCAAGAAAATAAGATGGGAATCTTGAATTACTATGGATTGGACGCTTCAGAAAATCGGATGTTGGTCGGTGTCATCTGTCGATTGATCAATCGAAAAGGCTGCGATCTCTTGGTAGATAATTTGGATTATATGGTGGAAAAGGGGATGAATGTCATCGTCATGGGAACCGGCGAAACTTCCATTGAAGATGCCATCATCGATGCGTCCTTGCGTCATCCACAAAATATTGCAGCAAAAATCTATCTCAACGAGAAGGAAAAGGAGAGAATCCTCGCCGGGAGCGATTGTATCCTCATGCCCTCTAGAACCGAGATGCAAGCCACCAACCAGTTGATCGCCATGCGCTATGGTACGGTACCCATGGTCCGTGCCACGGGGGCGTTGAAGGATAGCGTCCGTCCCTTCAATAAATTTAGCAAAAAAGGAGAGGGATTCCTCTTTTCTAGCCTGACGGATAAGGGACTCCGGGAACTATTGGATCAGGCCACGGAAGTTTATTTTGAAAAACCGGATATTTTTAGAAAAATGCAAGAAAATGCCATGGAAAAAGATAGCTCGTGGGAACATACGGCCAGAGGCTACATGGAAATCTACAAAGAACTAATCAACTATTAGGAGGCGCTATGAAGATTTTAGAATATGGCAAGGGAAAGGAAAGGACCTTCTTATTGGTCCAGGCTTCCTGTATGGCCGTCAATTTATGGGAAGAAAATATCCAAGAGTTACAAAAAGACTTTCATCTCATCGTTCCCATTATCCCTGGACATTGTGATCCTGAAGGGAGAGATTTTACCGATGTGGAATCCATCTCGAAAGAATTGGAAGAGGATTTACTTTCCATGGGTATGGACCATGTGGATGGAGCCTATGGACTTTCCATGGGGGGGAGTCTTCTCATAAAAATGCTGGACCATGGCAGAATCTCCATGGATAAGGTGATTCTCGATGGGGCCATCACCCCCTATGGGTACCCCAAGTGGATTTGCCGATTGATCGGGATTCGGGATTATCTCCAAGGAAAACTTTTTGCATCCAATAAAAAATTTACTTTAAAAATGCTTCAGCACTATGGATACTCTCCAGAGGCAGCCGACAAATTTTTCGATGCTCTCCACTCCATGAGTGGAACCACTCTATACAATGTATTTTACTCTTGCAACAATTATACTTTGGACCATGTTCCCTTAGACCATGGGCACATTCTTTATATGTACGGAGAAAAGGAAAAACGGGCGAGAAAGAAAGATTTGGTCAATGTGAAAAAATTCTTTCCCCATGTGACCTTTGACGAACTCAAAGGCCGGGACCACGGACAGTTCTCCGGCGTGGAATACGATGCTTTCTGCGCCTATGTAAAAAATTATATGAACGCATAATAAAACTCCCTTCCACTTTCTATGTGGTGGGGAGTTTTTTTACATTGGATTTTCATAAACCACAGGCCGGTCAATGAAAATACATTTAAATTTTATCTTTCCCAATTCCCTTTGGTTTCATCGTCAATGAAATATTGAATCAGTTCCTCTGCGATGAAAGAGGCCTGCACCATGGAGATTTCTTCCTTAAAGTGGATATGATCTCGATAGATGTCCTGGCCCAAATGTTTGATAAAGGTATAGAGATCGGCCTCGGGGATAGATTCCCTGGCCATGATGTTGTGGGCCGCTTTATTATATCGAACCACATCCTCATCATATCGAAGAAAACCATGGATTCTCCCATTATGAATGGCATCACTGACCGGAGTCGAACTCACCCAAAGGATGTCTTTGGCCATGGATTTTGCCAAAGAGAGGATGTTCTCCAGATTGGTCTCATATTGTTCCAAGGGGACCTGCCTTTTCTTAGAAGAAGAATCCACTCGAATATCATGAAGACCACAGTTTAAGAGCAGGACATCAAAGGTTCGTCCCTTTTTCTTCTCCTCCTGTAAATAGGAAAGAACCATGCCACTGTCTCCAGCATTGGCATCGCTCGACACATCCAGATTGTCGGCACCACCTTTTCTGTCATAGGTGAAATAGGGGGCGATGCACTCCTTTAGATAGGGACCATAGCCCATGGAGATACTATCTCCCAATACATATAAATTTCGTTTCATAGCAACCTCCAAGGATAGTATATCATATGGAAGTGGAAAAAACTCATTGTTTTTTCTCCATCATAGTTCGAAGTGTGCGGGGATGAATTCCCTTATATTTTTTAAAGAGTTGGGAAAACCTACTATGGGATGTGTATCCCACCAATTTTGCCACATCTCCCACATTTAGGGTTGTCGACATCAATAGATTTTCTGCTGCCGAGATCCGTCTTCGTTGAATATATTCGGTGATGGTCATCCCATTTTTTTCTTTGAATCGTTCTTTAAGTTTGGTCTTACTCATGGTGGCAATCATACATAGAAGGTCTTGGGAGATGTCCATGGCATAGTGATCACAAATATATTTTTGCACATTTGCGATGGCTTCTCTGTCGTCCAATTCCATTTTGGATTGAAAAGCTTGCTTCGTGAAATAATTGTTGAGAGCAATGCTTAGGACTTCCTGTGCCTTTACCTCATAAAATAGTCGACTGCCCAAGTGGGTCTCTCGAAAGGGTAAAATTTCATCCACAATTTTTTCAATCTCCAATGCATCGTCCATATACAGCAAGGAGGTCAAGGCATCCCGAATCTCCTCTTTGGCGATGGCATATTTCTGGGGAATGAAGGTATTCAAATAATCGGCCT
This sequence comes from Tissierellia bacterium, assembly GCA_030537875.1. Taxonomy (GTDB): domain Bacteria; phylum Bacillota; class Clostridia; order Tissierellales; family Peptoniphilaceae; genus Ezakiella. Next base: position 39,643 of record JAUNVC010000007.1, read on the forward strand.
TGTATTCAAATCCGATGCTAAAGAAGGGGAAATTGCCATGGAGCAGAAACTTAAAGGGTTGCTGACTGTAAAAGTTTACGATGATGGAGTGATCGCGGATTTTCTGATAGGGTGATAAAAACTCTCCATTGGCCATTTTAACAAAGGAAATACTGACGGGATTGACCTCATCTTCTTGTAGTTCAAACACAAAGATGTGGTCTTTTTTTACCTTGAAATCATGGATGTTGATGACAAAGTTTTCCATCTCAAAAAACCAATAATATCCGTCCATATGGTCGGATGATATGGTGAAGGTTTTTCCCAGAGAGGAGTATCTCTGGCAATGGGGGTCATGGATAAAGCCTGCTTTTTTTAGAAACGCTTCATGGGGGTAGCTCAACAGATCGCCTCCTTTAACACGATTGGCCAGATGTTCTGATAGGTCTTTTTTATTTTATCATATTGTATTTAAAAACATTCTACAATATAATGAAATTGATAGTCAATAGTTATAATTATTTGGAGGGATATATATGCAGCATAACAACAGTATTAAGTCCACTATTATGAAATTTGCAAGAGAAAAGAGCCATCTCTATTATGTCACCCTCATCACATCGGCACTCAATGGTATCTTATCCGTCATTCCCTATTATTTCATTTGGAAAATTCTTAGGGAACTGGTGGTTCATTTTGATTCCATAGATGGCCATAAAATCATCTGGTATGGCATCTATATATTTGGTTCTCAAGTTTTGGGAATTATCATGAACTTTTCAGCCCTCTTGGCATCTCACTATATGGCTTTTCGTGTTGAGACCAATATTCGGAAGAAAAGCGTTGCCCATCTTCTGACCCTCCCCATTGGTTTTTTTGAGAATCAAGATTCCGGTAGACTCAGAAGAATTATCGATGACAACGCTTCCAAGACCCATTCCTTTATCGCCCACATTTTTCCCGATAGTGCAGCTGCCTTCAGTGTACCTGTAACCCTTTTTGTACTCATGTTCATCATCAATTATAAGCTCGCTTTGGTATGTGTCATGGGTGTGGTATTGGGCCTTCTTTGTTTGATGCGAATGACCCGTGGAGACGGAACCAAGATTATGGAAGAGTACATGAAAGCTTCGGAAAATCTCAATATCAATGGAGTTGAATATATTCGAGGGATTCCCGTGGTCAAGGTATTCAACCAGACCGTGGAAAGTTTTCAGCGGTTTTATGCCGCCATCATGGAGTATGATGAGAAAGCAAAACAATCGGTTCGGTATTTCCAAACGCCCATGGTTCTCTACAACGTGGCCCTCAATTTGCCGGCCGTACTATTGATCCCAGTTTGTATCCTCATGATGGGCCAGACCGAAGATCCCCTTTCTTTATTTGTGGAATGTATTTTCTTTTTGATCATGTCACTCATGCTTCATACCACATTGATGCGACTGATGACCATCAGCGAAGGACAAAATATCTACAGAGTGACCCTGACGAAGCTCCATGAATTTTTTGAAGAAAAAGGAAGAACGGTGATTCCTTCGGAAAAAAGAGAAGAGGAAGGCATCGTCTTTGACCACGTTCACTTCACCTATCCGGAGAAAACCACGGAAGCACTTTCCGATATCCATTTCCACTTTGAAAAGAAAAAATCCTATGCCTTAGTGGGAGCCAGCGGGTCGGGAAAATCCACCTTGGTGAGTCTCATCGCCGGCTTCTATTCTCTGGATTCTGGAGAGATACGATTGGACGGAGAAAACATCGCCTCAATCCCTCAAAATGAACTTCTATCCAAGATGGCCATTGTGTTTCAACAGAGTTCCCTTCTGAAGCAAAGTCTGCGGGATAATATTGCCATGGGCCTTCAGGTAGGGGATGAGGAAATCCTCCACGCCATGGAGCAAAGTCAATGCACGGATATATTGGATCGGATGGACCGGGGACTGGATACGATGCTCGGCACCAAGGGAACCTATGTTTCTGGGGGAGAGGCGCAGCGAATTGCCCTTGCAAGGGCCTTCCTACGAAATCGGGACATCCTTCTACTGGATGAAGCCACCGCCTATGCCGATCCGGAAAATGAGGCCTTGATTCAACAGAGCATCGATGCCTTAAAACGAGAAAAAACCACCATCACCATTGCCCACCGTCTCAATAGCATCAAAGATGTGGATGAGATTGTATTTATGGATCGAGGGAAGATCGTTGCCACCGGTAGCCATGATACCTTGATGGAGAAAGAGGCTAGGTACCGAGAATTATATGAAGAATATAGTCGTAGCATTGCTTGGAAAGCCCAAGGAAAATCTAGGGAACAAGGGGAGGTAATGGCATGATTTCCTATCTAAAGAAACGATTCATCCTGTCCCATGAGGGGGCAGTGACCATGGTAAAGAATATTCTCTATTGTGCCCTCTTTAACATTGTTTCCATTTTGCCCTTGGCCATGATCTTTACCTTCTTTGCAGAGACCATCACCATTTTCATTTTGCATCAGCAAACAGGCTATGACCTCACCAAATACTGGATCATGGCACTTGCCATTTTAGTTGGAATCTATTTGTCAGGAAGATTGCAGTATAGGGTCTATATCTCAACCTATACGGAAACGGCCCAGAAACGGGTGGCCATCTCGGAACGACTTCGTACATTGCCCCTATCTTTTTTTGCCAAGAGGGATTTGGCCGATTTGACCTCGACCATTATGACCGACGTGGAAGCCATGGAACACGCCTATTCTCATGCGGTTCCCCAATTTTTTGGCACCTTGGTTTCGGCCTTTCTCCTCATGATTGGCATCCTAATACAAAGTCCGCTGATGGCGCTGGCCATGTTTTGGCCCTTTCCCATTGCTCTATGCCTGATTCATTTTACCCATCGCAAGATCATTGGACTGCACCGAATCCATGCCAAACAGAAGCTGCTCATCAGCGATCGGATCCAAGAAATTTTAGAAAACGTCTTGTCCTTAAAGGCCTATGGCTATGAGGAGGCCACTTTACAAGACTTCAATCATCAGATGGATAAGGAAGAAAGAGCCAAAATCCAATCGGAAAAGTTTGCGCCTCTTACCCTTGGACCGGTATCGACCCTCTTACGTTTGGGATCCTTAACCACCATTTTTACAGGCCTACATCAATATTTGATGGGCCATCTCCCGCTCCATGTGCTGATGGTCTTTATCATCGCCTCGGTCACCATCTATCTACCCTTAGATGCCGTATTCCTCTTTATCACCGAATTTATGATGGTGGAAATACCGGCAAGTAGAATGAAAGAAATCATTGAAATGCAGACCATGGATGGGGAAGTGGTGACGGTGGATCAATATGATATTTCGTTAGGCCACGTTTCCTTTGGCTATGACCAGCGAGAGGTGATTCGTAACGTTAGTTTCACAGCCAAACAGGGCGAAACCACTGCCTTGGTTGGACCCTCCGGATGCGGAAAAACGACCCTGGCCAAATTGATGCTGCGATTTTGGGATGTGGATCAAGGGGAAATTACCCTAGGTGGGGTCAATATCCGAACCATTGAACCCGAGAGTTTGCTAAGTCATTATTCGGTGGTATTTCAAGATGTGGTTCTCTTTAACAACTCCATCTTGGAGAATATACGCATCGGGAAAAAGAATGCATCGGATAAGGAGGTGATAGAAGCGGCAAAGATTGCCCAAGTCGATGAGTTTGTCAAGGACTTACCCCAAGGCTACCATACCCTCATTGGAGAAAATGGAGTCCTCCTTTCCGGAGGAGAACGGCAGCGGATATCCATCGCAAGGGCTATTTTAAAGGATGCACCCATCATTTTCTTAGATGAATCAACATCCAGCGTCGATGCCGACAGTGAGACAAAATTGCAAGAAGCGCTCTCCCGTCTCATTGCCAATAAAACCGTCGTCATCATTGCGCACCGTTTGCGCACCGTAGAAAACGCGGACAAGATCATTGTCTTAGACGAGGGACGATTGGTAGAAGAAGGGACGGCGACAGAACTCATCGCAAAAGAAGGATTGTTTTATCAGCTTTGGAAGACCCAAAAAGAAGTTTCAAAATAGATTGGAGGAACCTATGCAACTCAAAGATATTGTTAAGATTGTTATTTTATCCGTGATTGCCTTTGTGCTAGAAATGGCAGGGGGCTATCTATCCATGGTCTTCGGACCCTATATGCTCTTTGTGAACCACTCTCTGGCGTCCCTCATCGTAGCGCCTGTATTCTTCACACTATGTCACAAAGTACCCAAAAGAGGAACCCTATTTCTCTACTATCTCATTATCGGAATCATTTATAGCATCATTGGTTTTTGGCCCATGATCTTTATTCTCCTCCTCACAGCCATTGCAGCCGAACTCATCATTGGAAAAGTAGAGAATTATGTCAACGACGGAAGAATTACCCTCACCTTTGTCATTGCCCAGACCATATTTGCACTCCACGGACTTATTTTCTTCTTGGTATTAAAACCCAGTGGTATGCAAAAGGTATTCCCAGATATGTTTACTCCGGAAATGGTGGACACCTTGTCCAACTTCTATGGGAAATTTGTCAATGTATTGGCCGTCATGGCCATTCAAGTGGTGGTAGCATATATTGGTGCTAGATTTGGCATCTATGTCTATCGGAAGTTTTTTAGCAAAAAGGATCAAAAACAGAGCGTATTGGATTAGGTCCCATGGAAGAAAAGAGATATTTTCTAAATCCAGTGACGATTTTAGGGGTGATTTTTATATCCACCTTCGTTCTCTTTTTGGGAACGCCCGTATTGCAATATATGGTCACGGCCATTGCCTTTATCATTTTGGGAGGAGTCAATCCAAGGCAATGTATCAAATACTTGATCCTCTATATTGCCATGGGGGCTTTGCTCTACCTATGGCGGAGTTTGGATATATTTCAATATATGGGGATAGGATTTTTCTATCCCCTTGTCGTATTTATGTTCAAGGTCTGGGGTCTCATTGCCATGGCCCGCGCCATTGGTTCCTATACCTCCTCCGAACTGATGACGGCCTATCGAAACATAGGATTGAAGGAACAATTTTGTATCGCCATTGCCATCTTCTTTCGATTTGTTCCCGAATTTAAACATCGTATGGGGGAAATACGAGAGGCGGCCAAAATCAGAAATCTAGGGATGAATCTTCTCCATCCCGTGAGGTCCTTCGAAATTTTCTTGGTGCCTATGATATTTAAGGGATTGGCCATCAGCGATATTATTACGGCCTCCATCATCACCAAGGGGATTGAATACCCTTGCAAAAAAACGGCCTATCGTAACATTCGCTTTGCATACACCGATGGAATTCTCTTGGGGTCCATTGGTATTCTCTTGGGGGTGGCCCTATGGCAAAAAATAGTATAGAACTGAGTATCCAATCCTTTTCCTATCACGGAACGCCCCAATTAAAAGACATCCAATTGGAGGTTAAAGCCGGTGAATGTATTGTACTCACAGGACTTTCTGGCTGCGGTAAAACCACACTCCTTCGAGCCATCAATGGATTGATACCGGATTTTTATGAGGGAGAATTTAAGGGACAGGTAAAGATCTTGGGAAAAGACATAAGAGAGTACGAAAAAGGGGAATTGGCCAAGTATATGGGAAATGTGTTCCAAAATCCCAAAGATCAATTCTTTTCCACCATAGCTGAAGATGAAGTGGCCTTGGTAGGAGAAAATCTGGGCATGGAAAGAGAACGGTTAAAATGTCGAGTGAAAGAAGTCATGGAAGAGATGGATATAGGAAAGCTCAAAGACAAATCCGTCTTTGAGATGTCGGGAGGAGAGCGGCAGAAAGTGGCCATCGCCACCACCATGGTCTATGATACGGAGATTATTTTATTGGACGAACCCTCGGCAAGCCTGGACTATTTTGCCACCTTGGAATTGAAAGACACTTTGAAAAAGTTAAAAGCCATGGGAAAAACCATCATCGTTGCAGAGCATCGCCTCTTTTATCTAAAGGAACTATGGGATCGGCTCGTCATCATGGAAAATCAAACCATTGGCCATATCTTGACCCGGGAGGAATTGACCGAAGAGATGAGAATATCCCACCAACTTCGCTGCTTCGACGAAAACAAACTACAATCGGAACGACCGCCAGCAACGGGGAAGGAAAGGCTAAGGGTCCATGGACTCCAAATCCAGAGGAAAGGCAAGGTACTCATGGAATCTATGGATTTTTCCTTGGCAGAAGGCGAGTGCATGGGCATCATCGGTGGCAATGGGGTGGGAAAATCCACCATGGCCAAACAGCTTTCGGGCCTCTTGCCCATTAAAAAAGGCAGCGTAAGCTATGGTAGACATAAGAAAAAACGTCTCAAAAACACCTATTATGTGCTACAAGATGCCGATTCTCAATTATTCTCTGATACGGTGGAAAATGAATTGATTCCAAAGAGCAAACGAAAGGACAGGGACTACTTGGACAGGGTGAAAACCTATCTCATAGAAGGAAACCTATGGGAGAAACGATTGGATCATCCCCAGGAAATGTCCTCCGGAGAAAAGCAGAGGTTGGCACTTTTGACCGCCTTGGTGGAGAAACGTTCCCTACTCATCCTCGACGAGCCTACCAGTGGACTTGATTTCAAGCGGATGGATTTGGTGGCAAAATTGATTCAAGATGCATCGAAGGAGGTTCCTATTCTCATCATCACCCATGACACCGAACTTCTGTTCAAAGCCTGCAATACGGTTTTGATGATGGGAAATGAGGACTACAAAAAAATACCCATTCAAGGGAATGAAGACAGGATTATGGAATTTTTAAATCATCAGAGAGCCTAGCTTTCTGATGATTTTTTGCAGCATCTTTTGTAGAAATATGGAAAAGGATACAACCCCATCCGTTGCACGAAACTGAACCAACGAAAGGGGGGAGTTAAAATTAAAGATGAAACATGGAGAGGCAGGAAAGAATAAATAGAAAGATATAAAAAGGGGGAAGCCCCTTTTTTATTGAAATCAACCTATCAAAAATGATATACTCAAAGAAAGAGGGAAAGGAGCTTCAAATGAAAAAACAACATTGGATGATTGGAATTGTCATAACCTTGGTGTTGGGACTTTTCTTTTATATATTTTTACAGAAGAGAAAAGATGCACCATTGCCGGTGATACGAGAAACTCTTTGTCCATCCTTTGATGCATCGGACACAACCCAATTGGTTCATCATGCGGATACTTATTTTATCGGAAAGATTTTGGAAGAAAAAGAAACCGTACAATATGAAGATGGCCCTTACACGGTCTATGAAGTGGAGGTTATTGAAACCTTCAAAGGGAAGGCGAAAAAAGGTAGCAGCCTATTGGTGGAAGTTTTTGGAGGAGTATCTGCCGATGGGAAAAATATAATTCTAAATGGCGAAGGAAATCTTCCTGAGAAGAATAAATTTTATGTCTTTGCCTTGGAAAGAAGGGAGCTTGGCTCTTTGGTGGCGACCTATCCCGAAAGCATAGAGGAACTTCCTATCACTGACGAAAGAGAGCTAACCACAGAACTTCTTGACAAATATAAAAAACACGTACAGATTCAAAAACCCATGGTGATGGACTTGGATATCATTGCGGAAAATGCTTTGGACCAAATCATAAGAGAAACGGAAAGACGATTTGGAAGCATCTACACTTTTGACAAGTATTCCTATGGCTATGACTTGAAGAAAATCGATGGTGTGGACTATCTTCTTATGGAAGTGAGCACAGATATGACTTTGATGCAGCCTGTGGAAGAGTCTCCCTATGTACAGGGAATGCGAAACGAATTGGAACGGGTCATGTCTCAGGAGAAAAAAGAAGAACTGTCTAAGGAAGTCGATGCCTATGTGGAAGAAATGAGTCCCTATTATATGCAGCCCAATCGGATGACCTTCCCCTATGCCGTCAAGGTACCGACCAGTTCCAAAAAAAAATTGGATATCTATAGTTGGAATGAGGATTCGGATCAGCCCATTGGAATGCCCATTGCAGATTTACCCTCGGCTCCAGGATACGGAGAAGCCTACGTCGATGGAAGAAATGCTATCTATAGAAAAACGGAGGAACAAAGACAAGATACAAGGGAATTCAAGGCGCTGCTCTTAGGCATAGAAGGCAAGGATCTCCATCTTCAAGAGATTGTATTTTTGAGATGGGGGTTGGATGCCGACGGAGAAGAGATTGCAAAAAGGGATTTACGAAAAGAACATTTCCCCAGTTATGTCTACAGTGAATATCCCACAGATAACATCCATGTGGTCAAGGTGACAGAAAAAACCAAGTACCGATTCTATGACATGAATCTCCAATTTACCCAAGGTTCACCAGACCGAAGATATGTGACCCATAGCTTTGATGAATTTCAATCCTTTATGAAAGATAGGTTGGAAGAAACCATGGAGCCCACCTCCAAACCACGCACTCCCATCTTCCATATTATCCTCAATAGGGAAGGCACAGAAGTCCTCTTTATCGATGAAGAATTTGTCAATTAAGAATAAAACTCCAAAGATCCTCATGGATGTTGGAGTTTTTTATTGGAGAAATTATGAAAACTTTGTAACAATCTGATTTAAAACAGATGGTGGGGGTAAAAGTAGTTTCAAGGAAAAGTAGGGTAGGAGGTTGCTTTTGCAGTACATAGTCACAAAAAAAGGAAAAAAATTCATTGTATTCCATGTAGTTTCTTCCATTTTACTTGGTGCCATTCCCCTTCTTCTAATCCCCCTTCGGAAGGTTTTGGTGGACAGGGGTTTGGAGGGAGAGTTTCACCGAGTCATGCAAGGGTTGGGTCTTTATGCCACCCTTCTTTTGTTGATGAAGTTGGTGGAATTGCTCCATGGGAAAAAGAAGGGAGACTATTGTTTGGCCCGTAAGACAGAACTTGATGGAAGGGTTCTTCGAAAATTTTCAGAAGTATCCTATGGACAGGTGGAATATCCAAGGAACCGTCAAGCCTACGACCGGGCTTTGGCTGCCACAGAGGTGCCAGAACAATGGTTGGATGCCCTATTTCAAACCCTTCGTTTTGGAGTGAAAAGCGGGGGAATTCTCCTAGTGTTCGCCTGGGCCGATGGCTTTACCGCTCTCTTATTTGTGGTCCTATTGGGCTTAGGGTTTTGGGTGGAAAGAAAAAATACCAAGTTCACCGGCGGTATTTGGAAGAAATATCGAGAGAACATGCGGAGGGCCAATTATTTTTCCGAAGTTCTTCTGGGGAAAGACTATCAGGGGGAAAGAAAAATATTCCAAAGCTTTTCTTTTTTTCAGAGGTTCTTTGAAGGAGAATACCAAGGGGCAGCTCGGGAAAACGACAGTCTAGGTAGGAAAAGATTGTGGATGGATAGCGGCAGGAAAATCCTTTCCGTCGCTTTGTGGATGGTCTTTATGTTTCGAATGGTACCGAGGATTGGAGAGGGAGCCATGACCATGGGACTTTTTGCTACCCTTTTTTATTCTCTCTTGGATCTGTTGCAGTCGGGAGACCTTTTTCTTGCCAATCTTTATGAGGTTGGCATGGCCAAGGAAAAGATTTTGGATATGGAGACCTTTCTTGCCATGGAGGAAGAAAAAATCCATGGAGAGGAAGAATTGGAGGGAATTTCCACCATCGAATTTCGAAATGTTCATTTTACATACCCAAACACAGATCGGGAGATTCTAAAGGGAATCAGTTTTACTCTTTCCATGGATGGGGGAGGAGATTATGCGCTCATTGGTGAAAATGGATCCGGGAAGTCCACCCTCACCAAACTGTTGGCTGGCCTCTACGCTCCCACCAAGGGGGAGATTCTCATCAATGGAAAAGAGATGCAAAGATATAGTGCAGAAAGTTTGGAGAAGCATATCGGATATGTGGCTCAAACTAGCTATGCATATCCTGGAACGGGGAGAGAAAGTCTTTTCCTCGGGGGAGAAGAAAGAAATATCCCGGAGGAACTTTCTCCCCTGGCCATGGAAGACCTATGGGCAAGTCTTCCCCAAGGGATGGAAACGGAGCTAGGGATTTTAAGCCAAGATGGTGTAGGACTTTCCGGCGGACAATGGCAAAAAATATCCATTGCCCGTGCCCTGCTCAAGGAAAGAGATCTGTACATTTTGGATGAACCCAACGCAGCGTCGGATCCCTTGTTGGAAGCAGAACTATACAAGGTCTATCGAGACTTTTTGAAGGATAAACTGTCCCTCATGATCTCCCATCGATTGGGGGCCACCCGAAACTTTGGGTGTATCCTAGTTCTTGAAGAGGGACGTCTACGGTCCATGGGAAGCCATGAAGAATTGATACAAAAGGATCCAACCTATCAAGAACTCTACGAAACCCAACGTTCCCTATACGACGGGAGGGCATCATGAATAAAAAATTCTACAAAGACAGTATAAAAATCATGGCAAAGACCACACCATGGGAGTTTGGTTTTCTTTGCCTGTGGAATACCCTTCGATTGCTCGTGCCTCTCCTTGGTATCTATGTGGGAGCCCTTCTCTTTGGAGAAGTGGAGGCCGTGGCAAAAGGAGGAGTCTTCCATAGAGAAAAAATATATGTCTATGCACTCTATCTTTTGCTGGCTTCGGCCTATACCATCTATTATGGTAGATATCACTCCGCTTTTCGTGCCATTCCAAGGCTAGAGTTGCGACTGCGAAAGGAATTGCAAGCCAAGGTCAACGACATTTCCAACCATACTTTGGAAGATCCCATGATTCATCGGAGCTTGCAAGGGGCGGTTTTTGCTAGCACCAATATCTATCGCTTGGTGCAAAGCACCATGGATCTGTTCTTTGTGATTCTATCGGCCCTCTTAACAGGAACGGTCATTTCTTTGGTCCATCCTCTCTATCTTTTCCTGTTGTTACTGGGACTTTTCCCCATGGTACTGGAAATTCACTTACAAAATACCCTTAAAAAACGGAGCCGAGATGCCCTCGTCCAATGGAATCGAGAAGAGAAGGCCTATGAAAAAGCCCTCCATGGTCGAGAGGCCGCCATGGAAACAAGACTCATCGGAGCAAGAAATTTCTATGAAGAAAAATATTTTTCTTCCCGCCAGCAAAAACATGATCGACTGCAAAAGGACAGGAATCTTCTTCTTCGATGGAAACTATTTCTTCTTCCCATGACCATCCTTGGAGAAATAGGTGCCTATGGATTGAGTGCACTCCTTTTAGCCAAAGGTGTCATCGGATTTGAAGTTTTCGGAGCGGGGCTCGCTGCCTTCATGGCTATGCAAGCCATGACCAGAGAAGTTTTTAGCCTTTGGGGATATGCCAATCAATTCAATCATATGGTGGAGCCCTATTTTACCTTTATGTCCAGGGAGGATAGGAGAGGGGAAAGGGAATTTTCCCCAGGAGCCATCCGATTGGAAGGGGTTTCCTTCCGTTATCCCACAGGAAAGGACTGGGCGGTGGAAGATGTGGATTTTCAGATCCAACCCGGAGAAGTGATCGCCATTGTGGGAGAGAATGGTTCTGGGAAAACCACCCTCACCAAACTCATCACAGGAGAATATGTACCAACCAAGGGAAGAGTCTTCCACGGAACCAAAACCAGTGGGGAAATCTCAGAGGAGGTTTTGTACAACCATTGCTCCAGTGTGCTCCAAAAATTCATGGGCTATGCTCTTACCTTTAAAGAAAATATCTTCTTTGGTAGGGAAGGGGATGCAGAAGCCTTGCGATGTCGACTCCTACCCCAAAGGGAAGATATCAAAGAAGATACTCTCCTGGGGAAAGAATTTGGAGGAATGGAACTTTCCGGTGGTCAGTGGCAGAGAATTGCCATCGCCCGTGGCATTGGAAAGGGAGGAACACTCCTTCTTCTTGACGAACCCACCAGTGCTATTGATCCCATCCATGAAATGGAACTGTTGCATCTATTCCAAGAAGAAATTGGTGGAAAGACCGCCGTTCTTGTGACCCATCGCATGGGGATGATCTCCTTGGCCGACCGTATTTTGGTCATGGAAAAGGGAAGAATTGTGGAAGAAGGAAGCCATGAGGACCTCATGAAAAAAGAAGGAATTTATTCTACCATGTATCGTGCCCAGGCTGATTTATTTGACTAAGAATAGGGTCTAGTTTAGAAGGGGTGAGGTTCACCCTTTCTTTTTTGGGTATCAATGAATATAGAATTGAGGTATGGTATGAAATTAGAAACAAAGCGGCTCATCTTGCGCCCATGGAAATTGGAAGATGCAGAATATCTATATATGTATGCCAAAGAACCGGAGGTGGGTCCATCGGCCGGATGGCCGCCCCATCAATCGGTGGAAGAAAGTCGAGAGATTATTGAAAAAATTTTATCGGCGGAATACACTTTTGCCCTGGTATGCAAGGAAACAAACCACCCCATTGGGAGCATGGGACTCAGCATGAAAAGTGATTTGGTGGAAAAAGATGGCGAGGCAGAAGTGGGGTATTGGATTGGAGTTCCCTTTTGGGGACAGGGTCTTGTCACCGAGGCTTTGGAAGAAGTTTTGCGCTATGCATTTGAAGATTTGATGCTGGATAAGGTATGGGTCTCTTGTTTTGTAGAAAACCATGGGAGCAAGAGAGTGCAGGAAAAGTGTGGGTTCACTCTCCAATACAAGTGCCGGGATAAGTATCTACCACTATTGGATGTGACCAGAGAGAGTTATATAAGTAGTATTGGCAAGGAAGAATGGGTACAAAGGAGAAAAAAGAAATGAATCGAGCCACAGAAGAACAATTATTGACCACCATTAAGGAGAGGATGAAAAGAAGCCACTCCCCTTGGAAAGAAGAGGGAGTCTTTCTTTTTTATGATATGGGAGTGGAAGAAAAAGATACCCATTTGAGGGGCATCACCCTTCGCTCCGTAGATGTCACCGAGGATGGGAAAAATCGTCTGGATACTCTATTGCAAGAGCTGGAAGAAGATCGGAGGAAGATTTGGAACATACGAATTCCCTTGGGGATTCTCCCCCAATGGAGAGAGTTTTTTGAAACTCGCGGCTATCATGTGACGGAAGAGGAAGGCTATCCTGCCATGGAACGCAGAGAAGAGATTTGTTGGGAGCCCAAGTTTGAAGTCCAGTGGGCGAAGGAGGAGGAAGATTTTCTCCGATGTGGACCAGTCCTAGGAGAAGCCTTTTCCCTCTCCCAGGAGACAGCAAAGAAAGTTCTCGCCGTCTTGAAGGAAGGTGAGCTAGCCTTTATTGCTGATGACAAAGGAAAGGTCCTATCCTGTGGTATTCTCACAAAGGATGAGGCGACCCAATATGCAGGGCTCTATTATATCTCCACCGATACAAACCATCGGGGCAAGGGATTGGCCAAGGATTTGGTCGCAGCCATGACCAACGAGGCTCTTCAAAAGGGGGCGAAGAATGTCATCCTCCAAGCTTCCGATTTGGGGAAATTTGTCTATGACCGTTTGGGATATGTGGAAGTGGGAAGGTACACCAGTTTTTCCAACGAAGAGGAGGACCAATGATAGAAGCGCTGAAAGCATTGCAAGATTTGGGATATAAGAGCTTTACCGAAGGATTGATACCCACCTTGGATAAGGAAAGGATTCTTGGAGTACGGATGCCTGCCATACGAAGCCTTGGCAAGTCTATGATGAAAGAAGAACCTGAAAAGGTCTATGCATTCTTACAAAATCTACCCCATGGAACCTATGATGAAAACCAACTCCATGCCGTCTTCATCAATGAAGAAAGGGAGTATCAAAGGGCTCTAGATGCCTTATATTCTTTTCTTCCCCATGTGGACAATTGGGCTACCTGTGATGTTTTGTCGCCCAAGGTCTTTCAGAACCATCGTCAAGACCTCCTTCCCCATATCAGACAATGGATGGGAGATGAGAGGGAGTATGTCTGTCGCTTTGGGATCAAAATGTTGATGGAACACTTCCTTGGAGAACAGTATGATAAGAGCCTTCTATATGAAGTAGCCAACATCGATAGAGAAGACTATTATGTGAAGATGATGGTGGCGTGGTTTTTTAGTATGGTCCTCGTCCATCAGTACGAAGACGGTCTGGAAATCCTAAAAGAGGGACTGCTTTCCAAGTGGATCCACGATAAAACCATACAAAAGGCGGTGGAAAGTCGACGAATCCCAGCGGAGAGAAAAGAGGCATTGAGAGCGCTTCGAAAATAAAAGAAATATAGTATGGGATCTAGTGAAGATCCAATCGTTTTTTGAAAGGGCTTCTCCCACCAAGGGATTATGGGTGATGAGGAGAGTTTTCCATCTATGTTACAGGACCGCTTTGTGGTATACTATATATGGAGGGATACTATGGATACAAAAGATACACAAGAACAAAAAGCCCCTTTGGGACTGACCGTTGGACTTTGTCTTGGTATAGCACTGGGGAGTGCCATGGGAAATATTCCCATAGGTATTGCAATGGGCCTTGCCTTTGGAGTGGGGATAGACCATTGGAAGAAAAAGAAGTCTCAAAAGGACGATAAAGGAGAATAGATGATTAGAGAAATTGCCCATGTGGGCCTTACAGTGACGGATTTAGATCGTTCCGTCGCTTTTTATAGAGATGTGTTGGGGTTGGAATACTTGGGAGAAATGACCATGGAAGGGCCGGCCACCGACGCCCTATTTCAAAGAAAAAATGCCAGAGCAAGAGTGGCCTATCTCAACGGAAGCAAGGAGATTATCGCTCCTCCCGTGGAACTTATCATGTTCACAGAACATGTGGTGGAAAAAACGGAGATGGATTTGTTCCGCACGTCCATATCGGAGCTTTGCTTTGCGGTGGAAGATATAGATAGGCTCTATGAACATTTGCAATCCCACGGGGTGGAGTGCCTATCGGAACCCCAGTTTTTTGATTTGACTCCCTTTGGATTTGGGAAGAGCAAAGCCATATATTTCAAAGATCCCGATGGAATCATTTTAGAAGCTGTGCAGGATGTGGAAGAATAACGTGAGGTGTACGCTCTAACAAGATAGGTTGGATGATAAAGATGAAGAATATAGTGGAAAACGAAAGGTCAATGTATCTGCCGACAGGGCATTTCAAGTCTTAAAACACATGGATAGGTGGTTGGTCAACTTGGATATGATCACGAAGGTGGAATATGAAGCGGAGCCTTTTTTCTATGAGGGTCGCACCTATCGAGTCATACCCCTGAATAGGTGGGAATGAAAGCAGAAATTGTGGAGGCCAATGAAGAAAAACGATACGTCCGTATCCTTCCAAAGCGAGCATCCTCCGTTCCCAACTCTACTGTGGAGTGGAAGAAGTGGACGGGTCCCATTGTTATTTAATCCGTAAGCAAGCCTATCTAGGATTTGTGGGGTGGCTATTTACCAAATGTTTCAATAAAAGAGAGGCCGAGGAGACGGAAGCTTATTTGAAAGCTTGGGAAGCTCACGGACTTCAGGTGAAATGACACAAAAAATAACTCCCTAGGGAGTTATTTTGCTATATCGTAAAGAAAGGTTTAAAAATCTTTTCAAAGAATTTCTAATCTTCCTTCTTAGTTACTGATGATTCAGAAGATAGCCAATCTTAAGATCCTTTGATTTTAAAGGCATGGTCCAATGGTCCGCTCCCTTTTCCTAAATCCAAGTTAGCTCGGATTGCGTTTGTCACATAGTCTTTCGCTTTTTTTACCGACTCTTCTAAGGGGAATCCTTTGGCAAGATTGGCGGCTATTGCCGAGGAGAGAGTACACCCTGTGCCATGGGTATTTTTTGTATGAATACGTTTTTTAATGAATCGTAGAACCTTTCCCTGGTGGTATAGGACATCTACGGGGTCTTTGGGTAAATGACCTCCTTTGACCAAAACGGAGCAGTTATATTCCTCGCCTAAAGATTGAGCCGTTTCCTCCATTTGATGGAGATTTTCTATTTTTTCCGAAACCAATGCTTCTGCCTCCATAAGGTTGGGTGTAATCAGAGTTGCCAATGGAAATAACTTTTCTTTTAGATGTTGAATTGCCTCTTCCGAAATGAGTTTTGCTCCACTTGTGGCAATCATAACAGGATCTAAAACAATATTTTTAGCATTCCACTTTTGTAGTGATGCCGAAATAACATCGATGATTTTCTCTGATGATACCATCCCAATTTTTATGGCATCGGGAAAGATATCTTCAAAAATCATATCGATCTGGTCTTTGAGACAGGCAGGATCGGTTTCTTGAATGGATCGAACGCCGGTGGTGTTTTGTGCGGTGAGCACCGTAATTGCACTCATGGCATAGACACCATTCATGGTCATTGCTTTTAGATCAGCTTGAATTCCTGCGCCTCCCGAGCTGTCACTTCCGGCAATCGTTAAAGTTGTTTTTTTCATATGATTCTCCTTTATGGCCGCAGATTCTGTAAAAGAATCTGAAAATGTTTCGTATTTTGATGTATATTTCCATTTTTAAATATTGCTTCGCAGACCGCCGCTCCACGGATTCCTGTGTGTTCAAAAACAGAAATATTGTTTAATTGTATCCCTCCAATTGCAAATACGGGAATGGAAACTGCTTGTGTGATTGAACAGAGGGTTTGGATAGACATGGGTTGAGCCTCTTTTTTTGTTATGGAGGGAAAAATAGATCCACATCCCAAATAATCAGCCCCCAGACTTTCTGCCCTCTTGGCTTGCGCTACTGTTTTTGCTGTGACACCCAAAATTTTTTCAGGTCCGAGTATTCTTCTTGCTTCTTTTATGCTTAGATCATTTTGACCAATATGAGCTCCGCTGGCTCCCGTCTTATGAACGAAGTGTACATAATCATTTAAGATAAGAGGGATTTTCTTTTTTTTACAAAGATGGGATAACTGCAAAGCCCGATTAAAAAATTGGTTGGGAGAAGATGTTTTGTCCCTATATTGTATCATATGGACCCCACCCTCTAAAGTGATCCAAACGTCCTTAAAAATGTGATTTGAATCATGGGGTGTGATGGCATAGAGGGTCATATTAGAAGATAACTTCATATCGTATCTTTGCCTCCCACTCTTTATCATCTAAACAATAGAATATATCACTCATCCGATGAGCGAGGCTATGGAGCCCTTCTCCTTTTCTTAAAGATAAATCTGCCATTTCTCCAGCAATGGTAAAACTACCCAATCCATACAAGGCTGCATAGAGAGGGGAGCTTTTTTTGGCTGCCAAAAAAGCTGTAATGATGGCGGAGGATTGACAACCCGTCCCCACTATCTGCGCCATGGATGCACATCCATTTTCTAAAAGATAGGTCTGGGTACCGTCTGTAAGAATATCTTTTTTTCCAGAAAGCACAATGATAGTATCAAATTGTTTTGCTACTTCCTTGGCAAGTTGGATTTTTTCGTTCAAGGGAATGAGATTGTTTTCCCCATCAATTCCTTTCATTGTCTTTTTATTCTTTTGTAGAGCAAGAATTTCTTTATAATTCCCTCGAATGGCTGTTACCGAAACAGTTGAAAGTAATTCTAATGCGGCGGTTCTTCTTAAAGATGAGGTCCCAATTCCAACGGGATCTAAAACGATTGGATGATTGAAAGTATTGGCCACTTTTCCAGCCAGAATCATAGAATTTAATTTTTCTTTTTTCCACATGCCCATATTTAACATCAATCCATCGGCACCGGCAGTCATATCTTCTATTTCTTCTACTTCCTCTGCCATAAATGTCCTTACACCGAGGCACGCTAGGATATCGCATATGGCATATGCGGTGACAGGGCTGGTGATGCAGTGAACCATAGGTTTCATGTCCCGTACATCTTTAAGCAATTTTGTATCCTCCTTTCTTCCATATTTTTATAATGCAAAGGCCGAGGATAGCACCCACAGATGTGGATACAAAGAAGGGAAGAATATAGGAGTAAAAGAAAATAGTGCCGGCCACGGATCCTAAAAATTTTATGGCCAAGGGATAGGCAGCAAGACCACCTAAAACAGATGTTCCAAAGATTTCTCCAAGAGCTGCCATGGAAGGTTTCTTAAAAATTTTGAACATCACTCCGGCGAGAAATGCACCGAACATGGAGCCGGGAAAGGCTAAAATGGTTCCCATACTTAGCATGTTTCTTATAAGACTTGAAACAAAGGCCATACCAATGGCATAGAAAGGTCCAAATAGGACTGCTGCAATAACATTTACTATGTGCTGCACGGGTGCGCAACGGCTTCCAAAAATGGGAAAAGAAAGTGCACTTCCAACAATGGCCACACCACATAACACACCGGCGTATGTAAGTTTTTTCGTACGAGACATAATTTCCTCCATAAAAAAAGTATTTGCCCGAAGCAAATACAAAAAAAGATTCCCTCCGTTGGCATTACCCAAATCAGGTTTAGGGTCAAAGCACACATTGCTTACTCTCAGCCCACAGATGGTGAGCTCCCCTTCATCTTAACTATACACTCTTTTATAATTCAGGTCAAGTCTGTCGAAGGACCATTTTTTAGCAAAATAATAAATGATTTTACATTTTAAAAGTTTCTATGCTTAAATCTGTATAAAAGAAAATTATTTCAAAATACCATGGATCAACACTTGAAAATCTCGTTCGAAGATGGGGAGTAATTCCCTTTCTTTTTCATCAATGGTCCAATGAAAAATGAGACCACGGATATGGCGCATACAGTGGAAGGCCAGTTGCCGAGTAGAGAGGTGTTCTCTTAAAAGGCCCTCTTTCTGTAGTCGAAGCAATTGACTTTCAAGACCGGAGAAGAAAGGCCGTTCGCTAGAAAGTTCTGGTGGAAAGACTTTTTTTAAAATCAAGGTATAATATTCTTGCATCACTTGTCTTCCCTCCTTCATGGCCACCTTCACAGGAAGAACCATCATAGCATGGAGACCTTCCAAAGGGGAAAGTGCGTTGGCTGCTGGAAGTTGTTGCTCTGTAAGGAGTTTTTCCACTCTCTCATAAGCAACGAGAGCTAGATTTTCTTTCGATTGAAAGTGATGATAAAAAGAACCACTGGAAACATTGGCTGCTTGACAAATTTGGCGTACCGTAATGTTGGAAAACCCCTCTTTACGAAAAAGTTTCGTAATGGTTTCAATTAACTTTGTTCTTGTCTCTTCCGTGCATTTATACACTTTTTGTTTGTCCATTTTGTCCTCCTCTATATTTAGTATACCACAATATTTGATTTCTAACAATTGAGATACCACGTTGAAATGGCATAAAATACAGTGTTTCATCTGAAAATCTATTGACATGGGAATAGATAAAATCTATAATAACTATGTAAAAAAATATTACCAAAGGAGGGAAGCATGTTTAATAAAAATTTAGCCGAAACTTTAAAGGGTGGCGTCATTATGGATGTTATTAATGTAGAGCAGGCAAAAATTGCGGAAGAAGCCGGCGCAGTGGCCGTCATGGCTTTAGAAAGAGTGCCAGCAGATATACGAGCAGCAGGAGGGGTGTCAAGAGCATCAGATCCCGGAATGATACGGGAGATAATGGATGCAGTGGAAATTCCTGTTATGGCGAAAGTCCGTATTGGGCATTTTGTAGAAGCACAAGTCTTGGAAGCAATGGGAGTGGACATGGCAGATGAAAGTGAAGTTTTAACTCCCGCCGACAATCAATACCATATCGATAAAAACTCTTTCAAAATCCCCTTTGTGTGTGGTGCTAGAAATTTAGCGGAAGCTCTTCGTCGTATTGGGGAAGGAGCATCTATGATTCGAACCAAAGGAGAGGCTGGGACAGGTGATGTTTCTCAAGCGGTAACTCACTTGCGTCAAATTCTCGGGGAAATTCGCCAAGTGGTTCATATGAGAGACGATGAACTCTATTCCTATGCCAAAGAAATTTCGGCTCCCTATGAATTGGTAAAATATGTACATGAACATGGTAAATTGCCGGTGGTAAACTTCAGTGCCGGTGGTTGTGCCACACCTGCTGATGCTGCTCTTATGATGCAGCTGGGTGCAGAAGGGGTTTTTGTGGGAAGTGGTATTTTCAAGTCTGGTGATCCTAAAAAAAGAGCGAAAGCCATTGTGGATGCCGTAGCAAATTATAAGAATCCAGAGATTATTGCAAAGGTAAGTGAACACCTAGGAGAGGCCATGGTTGGACTCAACGAAGAAGAAGTAAAAGTTGTTATGGCGGAACGATAGTTTTTCCTAAAGATACCGATACTTCATTTCTCTTCCAAACCGTATAATCACGATGATCGAATAGACATGTGGGAGATGTTCCATATGTCTATTTTTATTGTAATATTCTCAAAAAAAATATATATCTCTAAAATTACATTTACTTTCGTTTTTTTCTGGAGTATAATACAATGTACGTTAAATTCAGGAATAAAAAAATAACGAAATAAGTATAAATACTGGAGGAAACAAATGAATGTAAAAACATATAGAATTGTTTTAATTGTTCTACTTACAGGGATATTCTGTATTTTACAAATACAGAATATTCTTGGAGAAAAGTGTGACCATGAATTTGAACAAATATATAAGACACAACTAAGGGGCAGAATAAAAATGATAGGAAACACTTTACAAGAACCTGCAACGTTGCTTGAAACAAATAAACTCAATAATAACGATTATACTATGAAATTTGCAGATAAAGACAGCGATACATCTACGGAGAGCTCATCTTCTGCATGGTTGGAACTCAAAGATACTGTTAGAGTGAAAAAAGCCTTTCTTGTATGGGGAGGCACAATGAACAAAGAAAAAAGAACAAGTAAAGATGTATGTAATACAACCTATAAAAATGGGAGTCCAAGCATTGAGTTTAAAACACCAGGAATGACAGATTATGAAATCATTTCAGCCAAGGAATTTCATCAGATAACATGTGAAGAAACAAGGTGCGCTTATGTTGCATATGCAGATGTGACGGAAAAAGTTAAGGAAAAAGGTACGTACTGGGGCGCTAATATTGATCAAGTGACTGGCGGTTCTGATCTATATGGGGGTTGGAGTTTAATTGTGGTATTAGAAGATGAGGATTTACCTTTGCATGATATCACCATATTTTTTGGTCATGTTGTTGTGAGTCCTGAAATAGGGGATCGAAAAGTAAAGATTGAATTTGGACGTACACCTTACAAAGGAGATGTGAAAGCAAAGCTTGGTTTTATTACTTGGGATGGCGATAGAAACTTTAAAGGAGATCAAGTATTTCTGGATGGTCAGATCCTATATGATGATTTATCTGAGAAACAAAACTTTTTTAATTCCTCCATTACAGACGAAAATACATTTGTTCCAGACAATAGGCCAAATTACAATATGTCCATTGATATTAAGCGCATAAATATTGATACAATGTTGAAAAATGATATTAAAGAAACGACTTTAAACTTTTTGACAACATATGAATGGTATTACCCAACGGTGTTAACATCAGAAATTGAATTGGCTGATCCCGCAGTTACAATAGAAAAAACAGTAGAATCTTCCAATAGGTTAGATACTGTTGAAAATGGAGATATATTAACGTACACGATAAAGATAAAAAACGATAGTATAACTGAAGCAACCAATGTTACAATGGAAGATAGACTTCCAGAGGAAATTGAATATATAGAGGGTACAATGGTTGTTTCTCCTAATTCGGCGCCTGCCACAATTGAAAAAAATAGAAAGATAAGTGTACAGATTGATTCATTGAAACCCAGTGAAACGGTTGAACTAACATTCAAAACGAAGGTAACAAAACAAGATTTGGAAAATGGTGTAACAAACATAGCCTATGTTCGTTACAAAAGCTCTAAAGGTGATATTGAAAAAAGTTCGGTTGCAGAAATTGGAGTTGCAAGACCCGACTTTATTTTTGAAAAGACCGCAGATAGAATGCCGAGTCATACGCTGACGGCTGGTGATAAAGTAGTATATAAGTTTTTTGTTAAAAATACAGGAAACACACCTCTGTCCGATATAAAAATTGAAGACCCCAAAATAGGACTTGACTTCGTGGATTTAAAGAGCACGCTTGAGCCCGGTGGTGAAAAAACCATTGTCGCAACCTATACGGTAAGTAGAGAAGATGGGAAGAATGGCGAAATTATCAATACAGCG
>JAUNVC010000008.1 GCA_030537875.1 Tissierellia bacterium
GGACGAAAAACTGATGGAGATCAATCAAATGGGTTTTGATCTTTCTCTAGTAAGTGAAAATTCAATCATATTACGAGCTATCCCCATGGCGTTGTCAGACTCTTTTGAAAAAGAAATGATGTATGATATTCTTCATGAACTTTTTGAGGAAAGAAAGCCAAACCTAGCACAAGAAAAGATTCGAAGAAGAATCAGTGGGATTATATCCCATGGAAGAAACGATTATTCAGATATAGATTTTCATGTTCTTCTTAATAATCTTTTACAATCAAAAAATAATATGGTTTCACCGACTGGCAAACAAATTTTTTATATGTACACAACAGAAAAGTTTGAAAAGGACATTTTGTCATGAAAACTGAAAAACCAAAGGTTATCATCATTACAGGACCAACTGCAGTGGGAAAAACCCGCCTTTCCATTCAATTAGCAAAACAGTTAGACGCAGACGTTATATCAGCTGATTCCATGCAGATTTATAAAAACTGCAATATTGGTACTGCAAAAGCTAGTATAGACGAAATGGAAGGTATCACGCATCATTTTATTGATATTTGTGATACCAATGATGAGTTTTCAGTCAAAGAGTACAAGAAAATGGCATCTGAAGAGATCATAGAACAACATTTATATCAAAAGGTTTCTGTTGTTTGTGGTGGCACAGGACTTTATATCAATTCCATTGCCTATCAATTGGATTTTGATGAAAGATCAACTGACGAAAATATTAGAAATACACTATACCGTCTATATGACGAAGAGGGGATAGTGCCCATTCGAAAAATGCTTTTCAAATTTGATCCGATAAGTTTTAATAAATACCATGAGAATGACATCAAAAGAAATATCCGTGCCCTGGAATATTTTATATGTTCTAATGTTCCGTTTTCATCCAATCAAGAGGGGTTTCGTACACCCAATGATACATTTGATACCATGCTATTTGTTCTAAACAGGGATCGTCAAAAATTATACAATGCTATAGATGATAGGGTAGAGTCCATGATTGCAAACGGGCTAGTAGAAGAAGTTAAAAGTCTGCTTGAATCTGGCACTAGAAAAGATGCCCAGTCTATGCAGGCGATTGGCTATAAGGAAGTGATTCAGTATCTAGATGGAAATTTTACTTATACAGAAATGATAGACAAACTTAAGCAACATTCTAGAAATTATGCCAAAAGACAATTAACTTGGTTTCGCAACGATCCATCTGCCATCTTTATTGATGTCGACCATTTATCTGAAGAAGAGATTTTGAACTTGATATTAACGGAAATGAAGAAGCAATGGAAAATGGTGATGACTTCTTAGTCATCACCATTTTCAAGTGAGTGATTTGGTTCAAATTGACTTAAAGGATTCTTATCCGTGGCGGAACGAATACGCTCTGTATCTATATGGGTATAAATTTGTGTCGTTGCAACAGAAACATGCCCTAAGATTTCTTGCAATGCTCGTATATCGACATCGCCATATTTATACATAAGTGTTGCAGCTGTATGGCGTAATTTATGAACAGTGTAACTTGATGGGTCTAATCCGGCCAATCGGACACGTTTTTCAATCATATGTTGTACAGCTCGATTTGATATTCTGGTGTTTCGATTGGATAGAAATAAAGCCTTACCATCACTAGAATCATCAGATTCCTCTATATTAGGACGGCGTTCGAGATATTGGGATACTGCTTCATAGGTAGCATCATTTAAAAATACCGTACGTTCTTTGTTGCCTTTACCTATGATATTTAAAGAACGATCTTCCTTGATAGAATCGATATTTATAGAGGTAAGTTCGCTAAGTCTTAGCCCACAATTTAAAAATATCATCATAATAGCATAATCTCTATACCGTAGAAATTCATTCTTTTCGCTAGAAACTGTATTTAATAATTTTGCAGCATCATCTAGTGTAAGGTAAATGGGAAGACGCTTATCAGTTTTTGGATATTCGAGTGAATATGCTGGATTTTCATCAATCAATTTGACCTTTTCAAACAGATATTTAAAAAAGGATTTAAGACTTGCAACCTTGCGAAATTTTGCGTATCCATGATTATCTCGATATTTATCTGCATAGGATATATAGGCATATAGATCCTGAAGAATGATCTTGTTCATAAAAGATTCATCTACTGCCGATATATCTACATCGGAAAGAGCGACACCTGTCAAACGATCTTTTCTAATTCTCATAAATTTCAAAAAATTAGAAAGATCGTATGTGTATTCCTTAATAGTAGATTCACTATTGCCACGAATACTACGCATATAGTCTAAGTAATCCGCTAAAATATAAGGTAAACTCTGATCCACGACATATCCTCCTTGCCAAACCTACTTTGTCACAAAATAGTTATTTTGTGACATTAATATTCTATCACTAGTATATCAAACCTGACTTCCCTTGTCAACTTCAAATAAAAAATATCTCTTAAAATTAAGAGATATTTTTTGTGTGTTATTTTGCAACATGAGATCTTCGTACTTCTTTGATAACATTTACTTTGATTTGACCTGGATATTGCATTTCATCTTCAATCCGCTTGGCCACATCATACGCCATTTTTGTCATTTCATCATCCGTAACTTTGTCTGGACGGACGAGTATTCTCACTTCACGCCCAGCTTGAATAGCAAAGGACTTCTTAATTCCCTCAAAGGAATTGGCAATTTCTTCCAATTTTTCAAGACGTTTGATATAGCTTACCAATGTTTCTCTTCTTGCGCCAGGTCTTGCTGCGCTGATTGTATCGGCCGCTTGTACTAAAATTGCTTCAACTGTTGAAGGTTCGACATCATTATGATGCGCCTCGATACAATGTATAACTTCTTTGGGCTCTTTGTAGCGGCGGGCAAGGTTCACACCAAGCTCCACATGAGTCCCTTCCATTTCACGGTCAATACTCTTACCAATGTCATGAAGTAGTGCTCCTCTTTTTGCGATTTTGACATTTGCACCTAATTCTTCGGCCATTAGCCCTGCTAATTGACAGACTTCAATCGAGTGATGAAGTTGATTTTGTCCATAACTAGTTCTAAATTTCAGTCTACCTAAATGTTTCACCAGTTCGGGATGTAAGTTGTGTATTCCTGTTTCGAATACAGCCCTCTCCCCTTCTTCTTTAATCACTTTTTCTATTTCTGTCTGGGCTTTTTCTACCATTTCTTCAATGCGCGCTGGATGGATTCTTCCATCTTGAACCAATTTTGTAAGTGCCAGTCTTGCAATTTCGCGACGTATCGGATCAAAACACGATAGCACAACCGCCTCTGGAGTATCATCAATGATCAAGTCAACACCTGTTAAGCTTTCCAGAACACGAATGTTTCTTCCTTCTCGACCGATAATTCGACCTTTCATGTCGTCGCTTGGCAAGTCAACCACAGTAACTGTGGTTTCACTTACATGGTCAGACGCTACCCGGTTCATAACCACCGAGAGAATTTCTCTCGCCTTTGCATCGCTTTCATCTTTTACCTTGTCTTCCATTTCTTTAATCCGTTTTGCAGATTCATGGGCAAGCTCACGATCCAAATCTTCTAATATGATGGATTTGGCCTCTTCTTTGGTTAGTCCGGCAATTCTTTGTAATTCTTCTTCTTGTTTCTGAATATACTCGTCTGCCCTCGCATTCTTCTCTTCAGCATTTTTAAGCTTACTATTTAACTTGTCTTCTTTTTTGGTTAGCGAGTCAAATTTTCTATCCAAGTTCTCTTCTCGTTTTAATAGTCGTTTTTCTGTATTCAAAATCTCTAATCTACGATCTTTGATTTCTTTTTCCAATTCATCTCTGGAGTTCTGAATCTCTTCTTTGGCTGCTAAAATAAGCTCTTTTGATTCAGCCTCACTAGACTTTCTAGCATCAGAGATAATCTGTTCAGCATAGTTTTCAGCTCCGCCGATTTTCTTTTCGGCGAGATATCTTCTAACAAAAAAACCAATTATAAATGTAAGAACTGAGAAAAGGAGTGAAAGAAGTAAATTTACTTGTGGCATTATACCACGCTCCTTTCTATTTAATTTTTTAGGTCCCACTCTATTTTACAATGTTATTAAAAGAATGTCAATTTTTAATTACAACTACAAAATTTTTTCAACATCACTGGATTGTTCTTTTAGAAGCACAGAGTAAATTCTGTCTCCAATATTAGACAAATATTCATTATGGGTAACCATAATTACCTGTCTTTCAAAATCCGTAGATATGTTTTTCAGAAAAAGACCGACATTGCCAATGTAGTCTGCGCTGACATATTTTGCGGGTTCGTCAAATACCAGGGGTCCGCCTAGCCTGTTTTTCAAAAGTTCAGAAATAGCCACTCTAAGACCAATACTGACCACATCTACAACGCCTCCCCCCCTTGACTCTTCTGGTCTTGTTAGATATGATTCATCACCATTTTCATCTGTCACATAGAATTCTACTTGAGAACTTTTTTTAGATTCCTTTTCTTCAATCTTAAAGGTCATCTGATTTTGAAAAATATATTGTAAACATTTCGTAACAAGATGCTCAATTATATCAATCGATTGCTTCCTCGCATGTGAAGATGATTGCTTCAACAACTGGGATGTTTTTAAATTTAAATCTACAAGCTCAGTAGCCTGCATGATTTTCTTCTCAATCTCCTCCAGTTGCCCTTGAAGCAAGTCTCTTTGCGCTTCTTGTGAAGTCACACGCTGATGTTCCTGAATGATATAAGATGCGATTCTATCTTTATTGTGCATCTAAACTTCCTTAGGCAGGAGAGCTTCACATTTTTTAAACAGCTCCTCTATCTCAACTTCTAGGTTCTTTATATCGGCTTCCAATGTTTCCGGTGTTGAACCCGCCTTACAAATTGCATCAACAATCGCTTGCTTTTGTTTCTCCAGTTCACTTAGTTTTCCCGTGGCGAGACTTTTCTTCTCCTTTGCAGTGTCCAATTCTTTCTTCAAATGCATTAATCTATTTTCATATTCCATAGGTATACTCCTTCTTTATATTTTCTATATGATTTTCGTCTACCGCAGATCCGCAAAACGGACAAATCTTATGTTGCTGTACCAAATGAATGAGTTCCTCCGTCGTTTCATTTAATATGGCTTCTTGGTGTTGAATCTCACGGTTAAGCACATTATATCCCTTCACGCAATCATTAAGTTCTTGAAAAAATCTAACATATGCGTTCAGCTGATAAACTTTTCTTTCCAGTTCTCTTTCAAAATTGTAGGCAATCTCTGGGGAGAAGGTCTCTACATATTTCGCGAGACGCGACTCCATTTCCTTCATGCTCTTTAAATTCAAACTATATCCATATATTGATTTAAGACGACTCAACTTCTCTTCAATTTGATGAACTGCTGTCTGTAGTTCTTCCGTGTGTTTAAGGTCCTCTAAGATTCCAAGTTCATTTTCTATGGCATGATTTATACTATCAAAATGACATTTACTCGTGGTTAGTTGCCGATAGTTTGAGGTAATTCTTTCTAGGTTCCCAGATACATTTTCTATTTGTGGAATGTGTTTGAGCTGCTCTTTTAAGATGGTTAAGTGGTTCTCTTCTTTCTCAACTCGTGTCTTATTATCCTTCAAGTTGTTTAGCATTGTATAAGTATTATATTTCTTCTGTAAATCATAAAAACTCGTCTCATACTCATCCAACCCTACAAATTTTTCAAGATATTTATTTCCTCTTTCAATGAATTCTAGCGTGTAAACATATTCCTTCAGCAAATGCTTATATTCATTACTTGTCTTGTCTTTTTTTTCTAGCACTTGAAACCAATCTGACAATTCATTTAATCGTTTTCTATCCTCATCAACTTTAGAAAAATCAAGCAACCGTTTTTCTAAAGTCTCTTTTTCAGTTTCTAAATCCTTCTTTCTTGACTTGGCACCATCTTGTAAGCGAATGGCTTTTCTGGTTGCTTCATCTATTATGTTGACCCCGCTTATAGCACCAATGGCCTTTGCTTTTTTTGATGCTGTTTCCGACAGCAAAAAAGTACCTTCCAATTGAGATTGAAAATTGACAGTAAATTGATCATCCTCTGCTAATGCAAATTTTTCAACGCCTGTAATATCTTTTACTTCTTGTGGAACATCAATTCCAAATCCTTGATATTTCTCTGTTTCACCATTTCTCGTAATTTCATATCCGTTGAAATTTTTTTCTCTTTTTCTACAAATAGTAGTACCGTCACTATATGTTATTTTAACTGACACAGAGTTGGTGCCGTGTCTCATAAAGAAATCTCCCCTGGGTTCGTTAAAGAAAACCCACTTTAAGGCTCTGATGATAGCACTTTTTCCAACATCGGATGCACCGACGATAACATTGACTCCAGGGTGAAATTCTAAGAATGTATTCTCATGAGATTGAAAATTATGAAGCTCAATGGACTGAATATAATGATTAACTCTCATTTAAGTTTACCTCCGCCACCAATTGAAGAGCATGATCAATAATCTTTTTATCAAGTTTCTCAATTTGTGCTATATGCTCAATAATTTTTCCTACACTTATCATTTCATTGTCCACTGCTTCTTCTATGGAAGCTTTGATCGATTCAAAGGTTACCTGTTCTCTTTTTTTTATTTCAAGTAAACTTCGATCAAATATATCTTTTCCTGGTTTAGCAGAGGATAAAAATATTTCTTTAATTTGTACACCTTCGTTTCTTGAGCAAGACAAAATTAAAACTTTTGGCATTCTCTCCATTTCAAATTTGGAAGCCGCTACTCTTGCAATACTTCCGGGATTTGCAAAATATTTACCATCTATATATTTGGTTGAAAACCCTGTGTGATAATGGCCACTAATGGTGACATCTGCCTCCGTTTCTTTGATCTGATCAATCAAAGTATGGTGTACTCCTTCAAAAGGTCTATCCAATAACATGCCATGCGCAAAATGGAAGGCGAAGTCTGCAAGCTTGTTTTTTACAATATATCCTTCTCTTCCCTCTTCCAAATCTAATTCATATGAATATGGAGCACAGGACAATTGAACAGAAGTTTCCCCTTTAGAAAAATAAATGGGATGATGGCCATACATCGTATATAGAACACCCAAATCATCTAATAAAGCCATCACCGTTCTATTTAAACTTTCCAGATTATAGGCGAAAATGTCGTGATTTCCAGGAACAAAAAAGATAGGTTTTTTATAGGTGGTCAGAACTTTTGTAAAGTTCCTAACGGTCAATAGAGATATGTCGGGGCGATCAAATAAATCGCCCCCGTGGACATAAAAATCAACATTGTTTTCCGTACCTATTTGGCCTATCTCAATAAACTTCTCATATAAACTGTCCTTAAAAACATCCACTCTACTAGACGGTGAAGTTGTTCGTATGTGAGTATCTGTAAAAAATAAGAACTTTATCATAAATGTGCTATTTTCCTTCTTTTTCTTTTTCAACAGCAACAACGGGTTCGGGAATGGGAAGATTATAAATTTCTCTAATTTTTGCCTCCAACTGATTTCTAATCTCTGGGTTTTCTTTTAAGAATTCCTTTGCATTCTCCTGCCCCTGTCCAATATTCTCATCGTTATATGAAAACCAACTCCCGGCCTTTTTAATTAGGTCATTGTCTACTGCCAAACTTAAAATTTCACTTTCTTTGGAAATTCCCTCACCATACATAATATCAAATTCTGCAACTTTAAAAGGTGGCGCAACTTTGTTTTTAACAACTCTTGCGGTGGTTCTTGCTCCAATCATGTCATTTCCATTCTTTATTACTTCTCTTTTTCGAATTTCAAGTCGGATTGTGGAGTAAAATTTTAAAGCTCTTCCGCCGGTTGTTGTTTCTGGATTACCGTAGGAAATACCAATTTTTTCTCTTACCTGGTTTATAAACACACATGTGGTTTTCGATACGTTAATATATGCGGTTAACTTCCTCATTGCCTTACTCATCAATCTCGCCTGAGCACCAACCTGCATATCACTCATCTCAGCATCAATTTCTGCTTTTGGAGTAAGCGCGGCTACGGAATCGATAACTACAATATCTACAGCTCCACTTCGTACAAGAGATTCCGTGATAGCAAGAGCTTGTTCTCCATAATCTGGTTGTGAAATGATCAATTCTTCAACATCCACGCCTAAATTCGCGGCATACGCTGGATCTAATGCGTGTTCTGCATCTATAAATGCCGCTACTCCACCTCGTTTCTGGACTTCAGCAATCATATGCAAACTAACCGTCGTTTTACCAGAAGACTCTGGACCATATACTTCAATGATTCTTCCCTTAGGAATGCCTCCCACCCCTAAAGCAATATCCACTTGCAAACTTCCCGTGGGTACCGTTGCTATTTGCATTGAAGTCCTATCGCCCAGTTTCATTATCGATCCTTTGCCAAATTGTTTTTCAATAGACTTAAATGCATCATCTAATGCTTTTTTTCTTTCTTCATTCATTTCGATTCCTCCTCAAAATTTCTATTCCTTGTAGTAGACTAAATTGAACGGTTTTTTCTCGAACTTCATCACGGGTTCCGTAAAACTGTTTCGTAAATGTAGTCGTGTTCTTTCTCCAACATAGGCCTACGCATACATGTCCATTTTCAGGACCGTCATCGGGACCAGCAAAACCAGTCACTGAAATTCCTAAATCAGAACCTGTGATTTCACAAATTCGTTGTGCCATAATAAATGCGGTTTTTTCACTTACAACAGAAGTGGTATCAAAAAAGTTTATATCCAAATTCAAAAACTGGCACTTTGACTCTACTGTATAGGTCACAAATCCGCCGTAATAGATATTGGATGCACCAGGAATGGATGTAATAGTTCCTGCAATCAACCCACCGGTCATACTTTCACAAGTGGATACGGATATATTCTCCTCTGTTGCCAGCATAACAAATTCTTTGGCTATATCATATACTTCCATTAGAGTATAACTTCCCTATTATTATATAAATAAATCATAAATGAAACGATTGTCAATAAGACAGAAATGTAAACTAAAGTGACTCCCAGATCAAATATCAAATCAAATCCATAGAGTCGATGGGAAAAAAGTATAAACGTTATTCCTATTAGTTGTGTTAAAGTCTTTATTTTTCCCGACTTCCCAGCTGCAATGGTAGTCCCTTTGGTCGCCGCAACTAGTCGGAATCCACTGACAGCAAATTCTCGAAACACAACTATAATTACGGGCCATGCATAAATAATTCCTTGTTCCACAAAAATAATCAATGCCGACATTGCCAATATCTTATCAGCCAATGGGTCCATAAACTTACCAAAAATTGTAATTTGATTGTTTTTTCTGGCTAGATAACCATCCAGAAAATCCGTCAATGCAGCTACAGCAAATACTATACCTGATATATAGGATTCTCTATATAAATAAAACAACAGAATAAATACGGGAACAAGAAAAATACGCAATACTGTTAATCTATTAGGAATGTTCATTTTACACCTTCTCAGCAACTAAATCATAGTCGTCATGACTTAGAACCATTATATCATAAAACTCACCTATCGTTAAGTCATTTTTGCTATGTACATACACTTGTCCATCGATTCCTGGAGCATCCATATAACTTCGTCCTACGTATAATCCATCCTCAACCTTTTCTTCTATTAGACACTCCATCTTTGTTCCTACCCGTCTCTCCAACTTATCAAAAGAGATCTTCGCTTGTAATTCCATCAAATCCGCTTTTCTTTGCTCTTTTATCATCTCATCTACGGGAGAACCCCATTTATACGCTCGTGTGCCCTCTTCCAAAGAATAGCAAAATACACCCACTCTATCTAGTTTGTATACAGATAGAAAATCTAACAACTCCTGAAAATCCTTTTCTGTTTCCGATGCAAAACCCACAATAAAGGTAGAGCGAATAATAATGTTGGGAAGAGCATTTCGAAGTTGTTCGATCAAATCAATAATAGATTTCTTTGTAGACTTTCTCCCCATGGTTTCTAATACAGAATCAGATACATGCTGTAGCGGCATATCCACATAGGGTATCAGTTTTTTTGCATGAGCAAAGGTTTCTATAAGTTCATCATAAAAGCCTTCCGGATACATATACAAGACTCGAATCCATTTTACATCGGGAATTTGATCCAATGTATCGAGCAGCTTATGTAAGGATGGCTCTCCATAGATATCCTTTCCGTATTCTGTTGTGTTTTGGGCTATAAGTATGATTTCCCTGGTTCCTCGAGATACCAAAAATCTCACTTCATCAAGGATATGCTCTATCTTACGTGAGCGCATTCTTCCACGCAATTTTGGTATGATACAATACGTGCAATGATTATTACAGCCTTCCGATATCTTTACATATTGAGTCTTCGAAAAGTCAACTCTTTTCGCAGTCTCATTATGAGGATTATTCACTCCTGAGACAAAAACACCCCCGCCATTGTACGTTGTTTCCCTGAGGATTTGGTTGATGAATCCGACTTGTCCTGTGCCTAAAATGGTGTCTATTTCAGGTATATCATCTTTTAATTCCCGTGGATATCTTTGTGCCAAACATCCAGCAATAATTAAATATTTTAGAGTTGTCTTTTTAAGCTGAGCAATTTCAAAGATGGCCTCAATAGATTGCTTTTTAGCATCTAAAATAAAACTGCATGTATTAATAATGGAAATATCAGCATCATGAATGTCATCTACGAGGATATATTGCTCTGTATCAAGTAAAGATATCATGACCTCTGTATCAATATCATTTTTGGAACATCCCAAGGTCGTAAAATGTACTTTGTAAACGGTATTATTCATTGGTTAATTTCTTCACCACATCATCAATTTCATCGAGATTGATCAGCACCTTTCTTGGTTTGCTTCCCTCGTTCGGTCCCACAACTCCCATTTCTTCCATTTGATCAATCATTCTTGCTGCTCTCGAGTATCCGACTTTTAATCTGCGTTGTAAGTATGAGATGCTGCCTTGATTGTCTTTTACCACCAAAACAATGGCATCTTTCAAAAGTTCATCCTGATCTTCCGCTTTTGTAATTGACAATTTTGTTTCTACTTGCTCAATAACCTCGGTATCATAGGATGCTTCATTATATTGTGATTTCAAGAATTGAACTACGGACTCCACTTCTTTATCAGTGACGAAAGCTCCCTGTATTCTTGTGGGACTATTCTGAGAAGAAGGGAGAAATAGCATATCTCCTTTTCCTAGAAGCTTCTCCGCACCTGCCATGTCCAAAATGGTTCTCGAATCAATTTGTGAACTCACGGCAAAAGATATCCTTGATGGAATATTTGCCTTAATGGTACCTGTGATGACATCCACGGAGGGCCTTTGTGTCGCGACTATAAGATAGATACCTGCAGCTCTGGCCATTTGAGCTAACCTAGCAATGCTATCTTCGACTTCTTGTCCACTTACCAGCATCAAGTCTGCTAGCTCATCAATAATAACCACGATTTTCTTTAATTTTTCTTCTTCAGGATTACTTGCAACTTTCTCATTATAAGATGCAAAATCTCGTGCATTATTGATTGCAAATAAACCATATCTTCTATCCATCTCAGTAACTGCCCACTCCAATGCCATACCTGCTTTTTTGGGATCTGTAACGACTGGTATCAATAGATGAGGAATTCCGTTATATACACTCAATTCCACAACTTTTGGATCAATAAGTATGAGCTTCACATCTTCTGGACTGGATTTGTATAGAAGACTTAAAATTAAAGAGTTAATACATACGGATTTACCGGAACCCGTAGCACCTGCGATGAGTAAGTGTGGCATATCTGAAATGGAAGACACCATGATTTTGCCTGTGATATCTTTTCCCAAAGCCATAGGCAGGTTGTTCTTTGATTGTTTAAATTCTTTAGAGTCAATGATCTCTCGCAAAAACAAAAGATCTTTAGTTGCATTGGGGGCTTCAATACCGACTCTACTTTTTCCTGGAATCGGTGCAACAATTCTAATATCCTTAGTTTGCAATGCCATGGACAAATCATCATGAAGATTGGTTATCTTTGATACGCGTACCCCTCGGGCTGGCTTCAACTCATAGCATGTAATGGTCGGACCACGATTGATGCTTTCCACCGTTGCTTCAATCCCAAAGCTCCTTAAAGTAGATTCAATTGTCTTTGCTTTTTCCGCAAGATCTTTTTTGTTGATGGTTGATTTTGCAGGAATAGGATTCAAAAGATCAATCGGTGGATAAATATATTTTTTTCCAGATACCGGTGGTTTTTTAGCATCCGTTTTTAATTCATTGGCCACTCCCGAAATACCAATTTGATGAAGTGTCGTTTCCCCTTTCTCTGTCTTTTCCTTGGGAGCTCGCTTAGAATCCAAGGGAACTTCGATAAAAGTTTCAATATCGTCGGTTGTTTTTACCGGTTCGTTGTAATTATTAAATTCAAATGCACTTTCTTCAACTGCACTTACCTTTAATTCATCGGACGTGTCTAATTCCAATGCCTTGTCAGGATTTCGAACAACGGAGCGGTTTTTCATTGCCTTATATCCATGAACAAGCTTATCTTCGATGTGATCTACACATTTCTGTGTTCCTATAATGATATCTTTCTTCTCCACATTGAAAAGAAGGAATGTGGCGTATATAAGTATCATGGAAACCACGATATAACTTCCTATATCACCTAAAAATTTACGAAGTGGATGGCTTAAAAACATTCCAACAACTCCTGAACCCTCATACCCTCTTGCTGAGTCTAAGGAAAGTTCATAATGGTCTTTGAATCCACCCATATCTACCTGTAAGGTATCATAAAACAATAGGAATGCAATAAAAACCAATAGCAATGGAATTAATATCTTTCTTTTATTACTCCTAAGCCTTGCAAACAACAAAACAAAAGCTGAAGAAAATAAAAACCAAGGAACAAATCGCCCCACTTTTCCAAACATTCCCTTCAGGAAATTATTGGTAAATTGACCCATGAATCCAGTATTGTCTACGTGACTAAAGATTAGGAAAAATAGTCCTAACAAAAAAATACAAATACCCATGTAAATCAAAGTATGTTGCTTATTCAGTTTTTTTCTAGAGCTTGTTCGTTTCCTCATGATGTCCTCACATTAAATAAAACATGTAATAACGGCTATGCATACTAAATAATAAGAGAAATAGCGCATTTTCTTTTGTTGCAATAAGTTTAATAAAAACCGCAAACAGATGATTCCTACAACCATTGAGACGATCATACCAATAAACAATGGGAATGTGAAATAGACTTTTTCTGTACTAGTAAAAACCTCTTTCATTCCAAAAAGAAATGCCCCAAAAGTTGCGGGTAAACTTAATAAAAATGAAAAACGTGCTGCCTCTTTACGTGATTGACCCAAAAATGTAGCTGCAAAAATTGTGGATCCACTACGGCTGATTCCTGGTAATATTGCAAGTCCCTGTATGGAACCGATTGCAAAGGCCCCTGAGTATCTCATCTGATCAATAGATCTGTTTGAAGTCTTAGAAATATCTAACAAATAAAGTAATATTGCTGTCACCATAAACATGCCAGCAAGAAAGATATTGTTTTGATATAATGCTTTGAAAGTGTCTTCAAAAAAAATTGCTATGATAGCCGTTGGAACACTTCCCAATAAGATAAGGAGACCTAGTTTTTGATAGTATGTCAGCTTTATTTTTTCTCTTTTTATTAACTGATATATCAGTTGGAAAAATTCAACAATAATCTGACGTATATCTTGAAAAAACAAAATGCATACCGACATAAAAGTACCAAAATGCAACATCTGTGCGATAAAAAGTCCAGGCTCTTTTAATCCTAGCGCCTTTTGAAAAAGTATTAAATGGCCAGAACTAGAGATAGGTAAAAATTCAGTTATGCCTTGCACTATCCCCAGCAAAATCATAATAATATATTCCATCATACGCCAGTTGAGCCGAAGCCCCCTTCACCTCTTTCCGATTCTTCTAATGTATCCGTTACCGACCATTCAATTGTTTCAAACTTGTTCAAAACACATTGGGCAATTCTATCACCGGGTTGAATCGTAAAATCCTCTTCACCAAAGTTAATGAGAATGACACCAATTTCTCCACGATAATCTGAATCAATTGTTCCTATACCATTGACGAGACCAATACCATGTTTTAAAGCCAATCCACTTCTGCATCGGATTTGAAGTTCATATCCTTGAGGTATCTCCATATACAAGCCTGTAGGCACCAATGCGGTCTTGCCACTCTTTAAAACAATAGGTTCGGTTAAGCAGGCACGTAAATCCATGCCTGCTGCCCCGTTTGATGCGTATTTTGGTAACAAATTCTTACTCTTGTTTACGACTTTTACGATCATATGTTCTTCTCTCTTCTTTGAAATTCTCGGGTTTGGGTAGGAGAGCCTTCCGGGATAAATCAACCTTACCATCTTCATCGATGCCAATGACCTTCACTTGGATGGGGTCTCCAACTTTAACCACATCTTCCACTCTTTCTGTTCGTTTGTGATCTAATTGAGAAATGTGAACCAGTCCTTCTTTTCCGTTGTGGATATCTACAAAAGCTCCAAACTTCATAATTTTGGTTACTTTTCCGTCATAGATCTCGCCCACTTCTACATCTTTCGTCAAGTCCTTGATGATATCAAATGCTTCGCGTCCTTTTTCCTCGTTGACACTGGCAATTGTAACGGTTCCATCATCTTCGATATCAATACTTACAGAAGTCCGTGCAATAATACTATTTATCATCTTGCCGCCTGGTCCTATAACATCTCTGATTTTATCAGGATCAATCTTAAACTGAATGATTCTAGGTGCATATTTGGAGATATCATCTCTAGGCTCTGCTATGGCACTGCTCATAACATCTAAAATCTGCATTCTTGCTTCTTTTGCCTGCCGTAGCGCCTGAGAAAGAACTTCTCTATTTATTCCCGATATCTTTATATCCATCTGAAGTGCTGTGATACCATCCCTAGTTCCGGCTACTTTAAAATCCATGTCTCCCAAGTGATCTTCTAAGCCTTGAATATCGGTGAGGATTGCCATGTTCCCGTCTCCATCTGTAATCAAACCCATAGCTATGCCAGCTACTGGCTTTTTGATAGGAACACCAGCATCCATCAATGCCAAAGTTGAACCGCAAACTGAAGCCTGTGATGAACTTCCGTTGGAACTCAATACTTCTGAGACAACTCGAATTGTATAGGGGAACTCTTCTTGAGAAGGAATTACAGGTAACAAAGCTCTCTCTGCTAAAGCTCCATGACCGATTTCTCGTCTGCCTGGCGAACGCATTGGTCTTGTGTCTCCGACACTGTAAGGCGGGAAATTATAGTGATGGACATATTTCTTTTCATACTCTTCTAGCATTCCATCCACAACCTGTGCATCTGAGCCTACGCCAAGAGTTGCAACGCTTAGAACTTGTGTTTGTCCTCTTTTGAATAAACCTGATCCATGGGTTCTGGGTAACAAGCCAACTTCCGCAGAAAGAGGACGAATTTCCGTATATGATCGCATATCAGGACGTTTCTTATCCACCAAAATTTGACGCCTTACTTCCTGTTTTAAAATTTGATCTATAGCCGCATGAATGCTCGGTCCTTCTTCTGGGAAAAGTTCTTTCATCGCCTCTTTAATTTCTTGCGATAATTCTTCTGTCCGCTCCACTCTAACTATTTTATCTTCATGATTCATTGCCTGAATAATTGCTTGCTTATAATCAGTTTCTATTTTATTCATCACTTCTTCATGAATTTCAAATGGAGTAAACTCTCGTTTTTCTTTTCCAACGATTTCTTGTATTTCTTCAATGAACGTGACAATTTTCTTAATCTCTTCGTGAGCCTTTAAAATTGCCTCTAGCATTTCATCTTCACTGACCTCTTTTGACCCAGACTCCACCATCATAATAGCATCTTTTGTCCCTGCGACAGTCAAATGAATTCTAGATATCTCTTGCTGATCTTTCGTCGGATTTATAATGTATTCTCCATCAATATATCCCACCTGAACAGCTCCTGTGGGACCATTAAATGGAATATCTGATATGGATAATGCACAACTTGAACCGATCATTGCCGCTATTTCCGCCGAAGCATCTGGATCGTTACTTAGAAGCTCTGCAATGACTTGAACGTCATTTCTAAATCCATCTGGAAATAGAGGTCGAATAGGACGGTCAATTAATCTTGAAGTTAACACTGCATGCTCACTAGGTCTTCCTTCTCTTTTGATAAAGCCACCCGGAATTTTCCCTGCGGCAAAATACTTTTCCTGATAGTCTACACTTAAAGGGAAAAAGTCAATCCCTTCCCTTGGTTTTTTTGAACTGGTGGCTGCTACTAAAACTGCAGACTCTCCGTAGCGCACCATACAGGATCCCCCTGCCTGTTCAGCAAATTTACCTGTCGAAATAGATAAAGTTCGACCAGCTAAATCTATAGAAAATATTCTTTCCATGTATTCCTCCTTGTTTAATCTCTTTAAATTATACCATATAAAAAGGGATGTTTCCATAAGAAACATCCTATAAAACGGGATAGAATGACTTTTAATACTTCGTATTAATATAGTCATCAATTAAACTTTTCACTTTTCCATCAATAAAACAACCCTGATCTTTTAGTTGCTCCAGAAGCCATGTACATGTAGAGTGGAAAATAGCCTCTTTATAGTCATAAAACACAATTTCGTATAATTTGCCGTTCAATCGTTTGCTCTTTGCTTTTATGAAATAGGCATCCACATTTTGGTACTCTACCAATGCAAGCATTCTAGAAATCGATACATTTTTCTTATGATATTGATCCCCTGCTTTTTGCTTTAGAGAATGGGCTACCTTAGCATGTTTTTTTCTTTTAAATGTGTCCTCTGCAAGTGCCAAGTAGTATTTCGCCATAATGTTGTGATATTGGTAATTGAACATCCCTTTTTCCATGGAGTCAATTCTGGTAAAAGGCTTCGCACCGATACGATCAAGATAATTAAAATTTTCTCGTAAAAATTGTGATTTTGATAGATCTCCGCTTTCGAGTTGCGCTATCAAAAAGGACCTGTTTTCAAAGAAACGTTCAAACAGACCCTTCTTATTAGAATATAGCAAGAAATTATCCTTTCTAGTTCTAAGTCGACTCTATTTAACTTCTATAGAATATTCTTTAAATTCCTCTGGAATTTCACTTTCGGTAAGATCAATATTTATATAAATCTCACACTCGTTTTTCTTGCAAATGGCTTCAAGAGTCTCATAAAGTCCCTTTAGGTCTTCAGAGGTTATATTTATAACTTTATAAATGCTATCGACGTAAATCTTTTCTAGGTCATAATCCATGGCGAGCATTCCACTTAAAAATCCATAGAATGCGGAAAGGGTTTCAACCCCATACTCCTTGGCATTAATCAAGCGTACATTGTAATCCAGACTAAAAATGTGCTCATCATCCACATCGACAAAAGCAATATTACCATTGCCCTCTGTTATATCTTTGTTTGCACCATCAATGAGCCATTTTGTCTTACCTGCCCCCTTCTTACCTAAAATGAACTTTACCATAACTTTTTCCACCTTTCTTTTTGTAGTTTTTTTCTTGTAACATGTAATCAAGTAAAGCATCTCTGACTTTCCACCAAGATTTGTTCCAATTGACCATGAGCGATTCTTCCTCTGGTGCCCTTCCAACAATTCTTGAGATGACTATATCTGGATGAAGATGTGACAAAAACAATGCTACTCTTTCAATATAGTCCTTTTCAGTTAACGGGATAAATTCTCCGTTCACATATTTATTACCCAATAATGTATTTTTTAATACATACAGTGAGTGTATTTTTACTTCATCAATCTGAAGAACATTACATATTTCAGCCGCTTCCTTAACATCAGCATTGGAATCCCATGGCAAATCTAAAATAAAATGAGTACAAATTCTGTATCCATAGTTTTTTAGTATCCTTGCTGCCCATATAAAGTCGGACAATCCATGGCATCGATTTAAAATCTCCAAAGTTGTTGTATTGACGGTCTGAAGACCTAATTCGAATGTTATGTGTCGATTCTCCAACGGTAATGTCGATAAAAAATCGAGCTGATCTTCAAAAATCATGTCAGGGCGAGTTGAAATATTGAGGCCAACAATATCATCATCTAGAGCCTCCGATATATAGAATTTAAAATCCTGTAAGGGTAAATAAGTGTTAGAGTAATTCATGAAATAGGAAATGAATTTATTTGCCTTATATTTTCGATGAATTAACTCCCTATTTCGTTGTAGCTGTTCCCGTACAGGAACGTGACTTCCATGGGTCTCAAAACTACCACCAGAAGAACCAC
Source organism: Tissierellia bacterium (assembly GCA_030537875.1). Taxonomy (GTDB): domain Bacteria; phylum Bacillota; class Clostridia; order Tissierellales; family Peptoniphilaceae; genus Ezakiella. The sequence continues at coordinate 18,277 of JAUNVC010000008.1, forward strand.
AAAAAATGCAACCGCCCTTCCCTTTTGATCCGTCACGGTTGGGACAGGTCAAAGGAAGATGGATAGGAAGTTTATATACTTTCTCTCCATATTCATCTAGATAATAATCGCTGATGGAACGATATAATTTCTTTTCTAGATTATTGTTCATCCGCTACAAGATTTTCAAAATACTCGCATACCTGTTCAAATTCTTCGTCGTCTTCAATTATGTCCAAATGAAAGCTCTCATCGTCTTCTTCGGTATATTGGTAAATCATGAGTTCCTCATCTTCTTGCTCCAAAGGCATTAGAACGATATACTCCTTCTCTTTGAAACAAAACAGTTCAATGACCGCACACTCCACTTCCCTATCATCATCCAAGGTCAATGTAACCACATTGTATTCTTCCATTTCTTCTTGTTCGTGATTATGTCCACAACCACAGCTGCAGACGTGCTCATCGTTCATATGTTCTTTTGACATTTTTTCCTCCTTAATTACGCATGTTTTGCGCAAGTGCTTCTTTAATTTCTTTTACATCCCATCCATCCACTATCTCCATAAAACTTTTTTGGATGGTTTTAATGAGAGTGTTGATGTGGGCTTCAGTTACAAACTCAACGGGGCTGATTTTGTTAAAGCTTATACATAATTCATTCATGATAAAGTCATGAACATCGCTTCTATCCTTGTCGGACAAATCACGATTTGATAAGGCAATGTGTATCGCTTCATGATATCGATTTCTAATGAAAAGCAATAATTCACTAACAATATCTTCTTTACTACCTTCTTCTAAGTCAAACAACATCCTAAAAAAAAGATTCCATCCAAAATCACTATTGATTAGAGTTTCCCATCGTTTCCCTATTGATTTTGTAAATTTATCACTGTAATACATGGTTTCTGGATACTCAATGTATGCTCTAAAATCAATGTACTTTGTTTCTAGGAATCTTATTCTATTCATGATACGCATAAATTCATTGACGAATAGCTTATCGTCATGACCGATTTTCATAAAAAGATAGGCTATGATTGTGTCACAAGAGGTCTTGAATTCAATTGGAAATCCAATATCTTTTTTTAGTTTTATGGAATATAGATCGTGTAGATTTTTTGAGAGAATTCTTAAAATTTCTTTCTTTGTATTCTCCGCATGATTGGTGCTGCCCTCATTTAAGTGATTATATAACACCATAAGCTCACGATCAATCATTTCCAAGTTTTCTTTAATAGACCCCATAATATCGACCAAAAATTTCTCTGAAAGCATATAATTGAAATTTTTATATAGAATCTTATGATCAATATCTCCCCAGAACACATTTACAAGACTCTTAATTTGTAGCTCAAAGTTGTAAGATCCCGACTCATCAACATATTTCCCGTCCAGCTTATAAATTTCAAAGCCGTTTTTTTGACGCATAGGCTGAATCTCAGCAAAATTTAGAAATATATTGTTGTTGATAAATGAAGTACGAAATTCATTCTCTTGACGGATTCTAAACAAATTACAAATTTCTCTGTAAATTTGCTTTTCATCTGCTATAAATCGACATTCAATACGCACACCAATTAAATCAGAAAGCTCATTTAATAGTTTTTCTGGCGTTTCAAATTCGTTATATAGGTTATGACGCAATATTTTTTCTTTGAGGCTGTCCAATCCCTTGATCCTAGATCGAACATTGATAAAATGGTCTTTGGCAGAAAAAGCATCTGTAAAGAAATTACTTAAAGCTTCCTCAATCTGACTAAGCTTTTCTTCTTTTTCTGCTAATATTTGACCTGCTTCTTCAATGTATTTAAAAACATCGAGATTCATATATACCTGCTTCCTATTTGGTTAAATAAAGAGTTCCACCTTGTATTTTTCTTTTAATTCTTGCAGTTTTGTTTGATATGCATCCAATTGTCTTTGTCTTTTCAGTTCCATCATAATCTCTCTTTTAGATGCTTCAAAATCGGCCTCTTGGACTGAATTAATTTTGTTCAATCGAATGATATGATATCCAAACTGGGTTTTAATTGGGCCTTCAACTTGTCCCTCCTCCATTTTGAATACAACCGCATCAAACTCCGGAACCATTTGACCTTTAGTAAAATCACCAAGATTTCCACCACTGCTCTTTCCTGAAGGACAAGTCGAAAACTCTTCCGCTAGTTTTTCAAAGCTCTCTCCATCGTAAATCTTATTCAAGATATTTTCAGCTTCTTCCGAAGATTTTACTAGAATATGAGAAGCATTAACAAAGGGTTTCTTAAATGAATCGCGATTCTTTTCATAGTAGACTTTAGCCTCTTCTTCCGTTGGTTCCGATACACCTCTCATAATTTTCTCATAGGCATAATTCTTTAAAAGATTTTCTTTTGTCTTTTCAAAAGCTCTCTTAAAATCTTCCTCTTCTTCCAACTTTTCATCCTTGCTCATAAGAAGCATGAGTTCTTGGTTTACCATCTCATCCATCAGGGTTTTAAAACCATCTTTCTCCCCCATAAAATGCTTTATTATGTTGGGATCAACCGCTGCTAGAAATTGTTGAAAATCGGTGTTTGTAAAGGTCCTATCTGCAACCTTTGCAATCATATCTGGGGTAGCACTTTCTTTATTTGACATCTTTTCCTCCTATATTTTGGTCACTTTAAAATGAATGGTATGACCGTTCAAATCTGTTTCATTTTCATCTACAGAGACATACTCAATTTCTTTCGTCAAAGTTTCTTCACATATGGATGCTTCCCCTTCACGAATGGCTGAGATAACTGTCTCGGGTCCATCTACCGCGACGTGAATGCGATCACTCACATCAAGATCTTGCCGTTTTCTTTCTTGTTGGATTTTGGATGTAAACTCACGTACAAAACCTTCTTTGATTAAATCATCGGTAAGATTTGTGTCAAGTACGACATATACATCATTTTCTGTTTGAACATCAAATCCCTCTTTTGCCAAAATCCGAACATCAAGAAAACTAGGATCTATGGTGTAAGTCTCTCCCGCCAATTCTATCTCTATCTCATTATTTTTTATCTCTTGTAAAAGGGCGTGAGCATGTTGTTCTTTCAAATACTTTGTAAATCCTCCAATGTTTTTCCCCATGACAGGTCCTGCAACTTTAAAATTAGGCTTCACCTCATAGTGCATATATGTGGTTATGTCTTCTGCAAATCTAACCTCTTTGATGTTTAGCTCCTCCTTTATGAGATATAATACATCTTGCAAGGTATCTTTATACCCACTATCAATTATGATGGCCTGTAGTGGTTGACGGACTTTCAAATTGGCCTGTTCTCTACTGGATCTTCCCAAAGATACAATGGTACGGACCAACTCAATTTTTTGTTCCAAGTCTGAAAGTATAAAATCTTCGCGTACCACTGGATAATCTTCCAAGTGGACACTTGGTCTGTCAGATAATTTCCTAAATATCTCTTCCGCAATAAAAGGAGTAAAGGGTGCAATCAAGCGAGATAAATCTAGCAAGATTTCGTAGGTAGTTCTAAATGCAGCTTCTTTACTCTTTCCATCTTCCATCCAAAATCTACGTCTACTGCGACGGATATACCAATTGGAAAGATCTTCTACAACAAACTCCATTAAAGCCTTTGCAACCTTTGTTACCTCATAAATTTCCATTTGTTGATCTACAAATCGAACCAGTGAATGGAAGCGAGATAAAATCCACTTATCCATCTCGTCTCTATCCTCATAACTAGACTGAATTTTATCAGGATGCATGTCTTCACTGGCTACATATAAGGAAAAGAAGTTATATACGTTACGAATAGAGCGTATATATTTTGACTCAATTTCCTTTAAGCCCTCTTCGTCGAACTTGGTTGGTACCCATGGATCACTCACATAGTTAGCATAAAATCGAACGACATCTGCACCGTACACCTCAAAGAGTTGAAATGGATCAAGAGTGTTCCCTTTATGCTTGCTCATTTTTTTACCATGTTTATCAAGAACCATGTCATTGACCAATACGTTCTTGTAAGGAGCTTTCCCCGTCAGATAAGTTGAAATAATCAAAAGAGAATTAAACCATCCTCTGGTCTGATCAACACCTTCACATATAAAATCAGCTGGAAAATAATGATCAAAGTCTTCTGTGTGTTCAAAGGGATAATGTCTTTGTGCAAATGGCATGCTTCCACTGTCAAACCATACATCAATTACGTCTTGATAGCGCGTCATTTGTCCACTACACTGATCACATTTTAGGTGACAATCATCAACATAAGGACGATGTAAATCAATGGTTTCGTCAATCTTTTCAACCGAACGCGCAACCAATTCTTTTCTGCTACCTATACTCTTGACATGACCACACTGGTCACACTTCCAAATAGGTAGAGGTGTCCCCCAATAGCGATTTCTTGATAACGCCCAATCACATAAATTCTCTAGCCAATTTCCAAACCGTTTTTCACCAATAAAATCAGGGAACCAATGAATAGTGTCGTTATTGGCAATGATTTTATCTTTAAAGGCAGTGGTATTGATGTACCAACTAGGCTTAGAATAATAGATTAGGGGTGTATGACATCTCCAGCAATGGGGATAATTATGTTCTACCCTTTGCCTTTTAAATAGCTTCCCGTTCTCTTTGAGCCACTCTATGATTTTGGGATCGGCATCAAATACATTTTCTCCAGCCCAATACCCTACTTTGAACTTACCTTCTTCGTCCACTGGATTGATTGTTGGTAAGCCGTACTTGGTTCCTGTTTTATAATCATCCTCACCAAATGCAGGTGCCGTATGAACAATACCCGTTCCGTCCGTCGTAGTCACATAGGGTGCACAGGTAACAAAAAATGCTTTTTCTCCTACTTCAATCATAGGAATCAATTGCTCATATTCTATGCCTTGGAGATCTTTACCCCTCACAGAATCAAGAACTTCGTATTCCTTAACAGCATCTTTGAGTACCTCTTCTAGCAAGTCTTTTGCCAGCCAGAGTTTCTCGTTTGTTTCCTTATCTAAAATTAAAACATACTCTATATCTTCATGGACCGTTAAGCTGACGTTGGATGGAAGAGTCCAAGGAGTGGTAGTCCAAGCAAGAAAAAACTCATCTTTATCTTTCCTTTTAAACTTGACATAGGCGGTGACCGTTTTAATATTCTCATATCCCTGTGCAACTTCATGAGAAGCAAGACCCGTTCCACAACGTGGGCAATAAGGTAAAATCTTATGTCCCTCATACAGAAGGTCATCCTTAAACATCCCATCTAAAATATTCCAAACAGATTCAATATAATCATTATCTAAAGTAATATAGGGATGATCCAAATCTATCTCATATCCCATTCGCTCCGTCATCTTTCTCCAAAGCGACTCATATTGGAATACAGATTTTCTGCACTCTTCATTAAAACGTTGTACACCAAAAGCTTCAATGTCTTTTTTATTATGCAATCCGAGTTTCTTTTCAACTTCGATTTCTACTGGCAAACCATGGGTATCCCAACCAGCTTTCCGTTCTACATACTTACCCTTCATGATATTATAACGGCAAACTTCATCTTTAAAAGTACGGCTCACCACATGATGGATACCTGGTTTTCCGTTGGCAGTAGGGGGCCCTTCAAAAAACACAAACCGTGGGCATTCTTCCCTAAGTTTTAAAGATTCTTCTAATAAATTAATATCTTTCCAATATTGAACGAGCTCCAGTTCTCGCTCATTGACATGCCTGGTATCTAATGATTCAAATTTTCCCATGTCTCCTCCTTCATTATAAAAAAATCCCTCAAAAATGAGGGACGATATTGACCGTGGTACCACCTTCGTTGCTTATAAAAGCCACTTTGATGTAATTAACGCTTAACTCACGCCATACGGAAATACGAAGTTGATACCTATAGAATTATTTTACAACTCACACCAACCGTTGCTCTCTGAGAAAAATCATTCTATAGCTGTCTTCTACCTCTAGTTTATACTATTCTCTCCATTTCGTCAACACATTTGTCAAGTTCTTTTCTTAAATCAAGTAATGTTGAGGATGGCAAATCAACCATATCGTAGGTTAAAGGAGTTCCCTTTTTTACATCCATTTTCATTCGTACTCCTGGGTGAACAAATCCATAGGGAAGATATTTTTTATTTCTGGATGTTTTATAATCAACTATGGTTCCATAGACAGATTTTCCACCTGGCTCATCCAATTGGTTTCCAGCAAACAAATCTTTCTTTGCAACAGCAATTGTATCAGCACTAGGAACTATACTCTTGGGTGCAATGGTTGGGATTTTCTCAAAATAAGCTTGTGCAATTGTGATTGGAGCTTCCATACTTGTCAAATGATATGGTCTGTACAATACATAATGGGGGCCTTTTCCGACTTTTAAAAACTTCAATTCATGGTCAATGATATCATGTTTTGGTTTCACAATAATAAATACTCCGGGAGCTATTCCTCTGACATATTCTACCACCCCAAAGGATTGTAGGATGCCTCCGTTCTCTATTAAATCTAATGATTCTGCTAGATGTTCTAAATCTGATTCAATCCCATGACAGCCAGAGATGTCTGGAACGAAACCAGTACTGTTGCACATTGAAGTCAGCTCAATCATCGTTTTTGAACCATCGACAAAAGTGGCAAGCATATGAGAATTTAAACCCTTTCTATACGCTTCCTCTCTTAATGATTCATAGTCAGCCTCATGAATCAATGGATTGTTTTTTCCCTTTCCAATGACCAATACTTCAAAACCCAAAAACTCTGCAAAGTCAAATAGCTCCTTCACAGATCCGGGTTCATCTCCTGCAATTCCCGTATATACAACGCCTTTTTCGTCAGCTTTACGTTTCAAAATGGGACCAACAATGGCCTCTGTTTCTACATTAAAACTTACAAGATGTTTCCCAGAGGCAATGGCTTTTTGCGCTATCTTTGCTCCTTCATAGGCGTCACCTGTAGCATCGATTATCACGTCAATTTCCTCTATATCTATGGCCTCATAAATATCTGTAGCGATATAACGATACTCTGTATGAAGAGTACTACCAGCAGTAAACTCTATTATTTTATCGCTCTCATAGCCCGCCTCTTGAAAAGCATTTTGCACACTTTCCTTTCTTCTAGAGCCCGCGATTCTACATTGAATCCCATCGATTGATTCAAGTTGTACCAACAATGATGTCCCCATAAATCCAAGACCAATAATATATACTTGAATTGCTTTGTTATGATTTGCTAATTGTTGTAATTTATATTTTAAGTTTTGCATTTTTAATAATATCCTTTGCCACAAGTAGAGCTGATGTAACAGCCCACATAATATTGTACCCGCCGCAATTTCCATGACAGTCTAAAAATTCTCCGGCACAATATAGTTTCTTCAAATATTTTGATTCCAAGTGATCTGTGAACTCAGAAAGAGGGATTCCACCCATGGTAATTTGAGATTGATTCCATCCACCTGGTCCATCGATCCTAAATTCCCAGCTTTTCCCTTGGAAAACCATCGCATCAATTTGTTCTGGAGTTAAAGATTGACAGGTGCTTTTAAGATCTATACCCAAAGACTTGAGAAGGACACGGGCTAACCTTTTGTGAAGTATACCCGAAAAAATCCACTCCACCCTTCTTTCCTTAAACTGTATCATTCTCTTTTTCAGTTCTTCTTTTAGTAGTACATTATCCATATCATGTAGAAAATCAATATATATTTTTGACATATGGTTTTGAGAAATCGTCGAAGAACATTCAAAAATTGAGTTTCCACTAATATGGTCTTCCGCAAACAAAAGGTCCCCTTCGGATAAGAATTGATGATTCTCATCTAATATCTTTGCCTCAACCTTGAGACCCTTTAATTCCTTTCCGTATGGAAATAAAACTTTGATTGGTCCGATACCAGGCACCAATGCTGTACAACTATGTCCATAGGGGTACAATAGCTTATATGCATTTCCATCCGATCCCATTACAGGATAGGCCCTTCCTCCTGGTGCTAAAATTAAATAGTCGAACTTTTTGTTGGCTCCATTCAGTCGAAACCTGTGTCCATCGTGCTGTATTTGTTGAATGTACATATTGGTATGAATATGAACCCCAGTTTCTTCTAATCGCATTAAAATAGAATCGACTACGGATGCCGATTGCAAGGAGTGAGGATAGATTCTTCCTCGCCCATCCTCATAGGGATATATTCCTAGATTTTCTATATATTCTTTTGACTTTTGAATTGGTTGAACTGATAAAAGTTCAAGCAAAAATTTCCTCTCATGATGAAGAGAATAAAAATTATCGGGAGTCAAATCACGGTTCGAATAATTACATCTTCCATTACCCGTTCCATAGAGTTTTTTCAATACTCGGTCGTTCCGTTCAAAAAGATGTACTTCAAAACCTGCTTCTGCGAGTTCTATGGCAGCAATCGTACCAGATGGCCCACCTCCTATGATAGCAACTTCCATTACAAAGCTCCTTCATAGGCCTGTTCCAGTACATCTCCCAATTTTTCATGAATGACCAAGTCAGCTTTATAGTCAAAGGGGGTGGATGATAAATTGATAAGTGCCAATTGATTGCCCCGATAGTATCGTATAAATGAATTTGCAGGCGAAACTGCCAAACTGGTACCTCCAACAATCAATACATCCGCATCATAAATCATTTGTAAACTTTCTTCAATCACCATTGAATCCAAACTTTCCTCATAAAGCACTATATCCGGACGAATTATGCCCCCACATTCACATCGCGGCACACCTTCCAGGGAGATAATATCCTCTGTATCATATGGCACTTTACATGTTGAGCAATAGTTTCTAGACAAAGACCCATGTAATTCTTTTACATTTTTACTTCCGGCCTCTTGATGTAAATTGTCAATATTTTGCGTTACAATACCTAATAATTTCCCTTGCTCTTCCAGTTTGGCGAGTATTTTATGTGCTCGATTGGGTACTGCATTAGGAAAATAGAGATATTTTCTGTAAAAATCATAAAACAACTCAGGTTCTTTCTGAAAAAAACTATGGCTTAAAATAGTTTCCGCAGACAACTGTCCGTAATGTTTACTGTATAAACCATTTCCTGATCGAAAATCTGGTATGCCGCTTTCTGTAGAACATCCCGCTCCGCCAAAAAACACAATTCTATTCGCATCCGCAATCCAATGAGAGAGTTGTTTTATCTTATCCACATTAATCCTCCTTCGCTTGTAATAACACAGCTTGATGATGTGTAATCAATGCTTCTATCATCTCTTCCAAGTCCCCGTCAAGAAAATCTTGCAACTTATATAAAGTCTTATTGATTCGGTGATCCGTGACACGTCCTTGTGGGAAATTATAGGTTCGAATTCTTTCACTCCTATCTCCAGAACCAACCTGACTTCTTGTCATATCTGCTCTTTCCTGTTGTTGTTCTTGAATCTTCATGTCATACAATCTTGACTTTAGAATTTTCATTGCTTTGTCTTTGTTTTTTAATTGGCTCTTTTCATCTTGACATGTAACAACCATATTTGTGGGAAGGTGAGTAATTCTTACGGCAGAGTCCGTTGTATTGACCGATTGTCCGCCATGACCCCCAGACCGATAAACATCAACTTTAATATCTTTATCTTCTATTACAATTTCAACATCTCTTGCTTCAGGTAATACAGCCACCGTCGCTGCAGAGGTATGAATCCTTCCTCCAGATTCTGTTTCCGGAACTCTCTGCACCCGATGAACACCTGATTCATATTTTAATTTGGAATATGCACCCTTTCCATTGATCATGAAAATCGCTTCTTTAAATCCACCAATACCGATTTCATTGGTGCTTAAAATATCCAGTGACCAGCGGTGACGCTCTGCATATCGAGTATACATGCGAAATAAATCTCCTGCAAAAAGAGCGGCTTCATCTCCGCCGGTTCCAGCACGAATCTCTACGATAACATTTCGATCATCATTAGGATCTTTGGGGATAAGCAAAATTGTGATTTCCTCCTCAACCTTGCTGAATCTTTCTTCCAAAGATTTAAGCTCTTCTTTGATGAGATCTTTCATATCTTCATCCATGGCATCTTTTTGCATCTCTTTTGTATTTTCTATCTCAACCTTAAGACTTTTATATTCTCTTATTTTTTCAACAATTTCAGTCAATTGAGAGTGTTCAATCATGGTCTCCTGATACTTCGTCATATCATTGACCAAGTTGGGATCCATAATCAATGCGCTCAGTTCTTCATATCGCGCCTCTATTCCAGCAAATTGTTCTAACATATATTAACTCCTTTTTACAATTAAAAATCTATCTACATCATTATAATCTTTTTCAAATTTAGACTTCAATTGAAAATTTCTACAAAGTTCCATAACCTTATTTTTATGTTCATCATCTATCTCAATAATTGCATAACCATCGGGAGTAAGGTAATCATGAATATGACGCAAAAATTTTTCAATGCAATGTAATCCCTCTCTCCCTGAAAATAAAGCTCTCTCTGGCTCATAATCAACAACTTCTTTTGATAAAAGCTCCTTACGACATTCAGGGATATAAGGGGGGTTACAACTAATGACATCAAATGTGCCCTCAACCTTTTCAAATAGATCACTGACTATATAATTACATCGAACTTGATGTTTCTCTCCGTTTTTTTTCGCAACATCCATTGCTTCTCTAGATATATCAACAAGTGTAGGTATTATTTTAAATTTTTTACCGACTACAATCCCAATGTTTCCACTCCCAGAACACATGTCTAAATAGTGGACGGGACAATCTTTGCTTAAAATATAGTCAATCATTCTTTCCGTTTCTGGCCTAGGAATAAGAGTATGTTCGTTTACAATAAATTCATACCCATAGAACTCTTTTTTCCCAACCACGTAGGCGTACGGAATCCCACTCTTACGTTTCTCTATTGCAGAGATAAACTTTTCCGCATCCCTTTTCTGAACCATCATATCTCGTTTAAAACATATGTCTGCTAGAGAAACACCTAAGATATCCTGAATAAACCACCTTGCTTCAAGAGATGATGTTTCTATGGCACGTAATTCAAATAAAGCATACTCCATTAAAAAAGATAACGTATACATATTCACCATAAAAATAAAACAGCTGCATATGCTGCAGCCGGTTTATTTATCTTTCTTTTCATATTTCTTCTTGAACTTCTCAACTCTACCACCGCGCTCAGCGAACTTTTGCTTTCCGGTGAAAAAGGGATGGCATTCTGAACATACCTCTACCTTCAACGCATCTCTTGTAGAACCGGAAGTAAATGTGTTTCCACAAGCACAACTTACCGTTACTTCTTTAAATTCTGGATGAATTCCATTTTTCATTACTTTCACCTCACTTATGTGCATCTTAACTTGCATATTATAACATAATGATAGGAATAATGCAATATTTATTTTGCATATTCAGGTTTTTTATTTAAATAATGGGTGGCTTTAATAAATCGAACAGTCCCCGTTTCAGCACGAAGAACCAACGTTTCGGTTGTGGCAACATCTTTTTGAATGTAGTTGACACCTTCCAACAGCTCTCCATGGCTTACTCCCGTTGCAGCAAACGCCACTTCATTTCCTTTTACCATATCATCGATGGTATATATGTGATTACATTCGACTCCCATCTTTTTGCAGCGAATGGCTTCCTCATTATTTCTGGGAATTAAAATACCCTCCATCTGGCCCCCCAGACATTTTAAAGCTGCGGCAGCTAAAACACCTTCTGGAGCACCACCAATACCTATGAGCATATCTCCTGCGACGTGATTAAAACAAGATATGATTGCACCAAGAACATCCCCATCCGAAATAAAACGAATTCTAGAACCCATTTTACGAACTCTTTCGGCATATTCCATGTGTCGTTCACGATCCAACATAACCACAGTAATATCTGAAATGTCCTTATCCAAAGCTTTGGTTAAAATTTTCAAATTCTCTTCCAATGGACGTTCTATGGAAACCAGTCCTTTCGCTTTTGGACCAACGGCTAATTTTTGCATATACATATCAGGAGCATGCAATAAATTTCCTTCTGGTGCCACTGCAACTACACTGATTGCATCAGGAAGTCCTTTGGCAATAGCATTGGTTCCATCCAAGGGATCCACTGCAATATCCACTCTCAGAGCTTGATCGTTTCCACTACCAATTTGCTCTCCAATATAAAGCATCGGTGCTTCATCTATCTCGCCTTCACCAATCACTACAGTTCCATTGATATCAACTGTGTCAAACATTCTTCTCATAGAATCAACCGCTGCTTGATCAGCGGCATTTTTGTCCCCGCGTCCTAAAAATTTGGCACTGTTCAATGCGGCTGCTTCTGTGACGCGGGCCAAGTTCATTACAAGATTTCTATCCATTATTTGTTCTCAACTTTCTTTGTATGTTGTTCCCAATCTTTTTGAAAGGATTCTATTCCCTTATCTGTTAAAGGATGATGTGCCATTTGTTTGAATACCTTGTACGGTATGGTAGCAATATCACATCCTAAAAGTGCAGATTGGTTTACATGAAGTATATTTCTAATGGATGCTGCAATAATTCTAGTTTCAATCCCATGGGTAATAAAGGCATCTACAATCTCTTCAATACATGCCAACCCATCATAACCAATATCATCTATTCTGCCAATAAAGGGGCTCACAAATGTCGCTCCGCTGTTGGCAGCTAGTAGTGCTTGGTTTAAAGAGAAAATTAGGGTAACGTTGGTTTTTATACCATCTTTAGATAAAACGGAAACAGCCTTCAATCCCTCTTCCGTCATTGGTATCTTAACGACGATATTTTTATGAATAGAGGCCAATTCTCTCCCCTCTTCAATCATTGATTTTGCGTCATATGAGTTTACCTCAGCACTGATGGGTCCATCAACTAGGTCAGTAATTTCTTGAACAACAGTTCTAAAATCTCGGCCTTCCTTTGCAATAAGTGACGGATTTGTCGTTACTCCTCGAAGTATACCCCACTGCGCAATCTCTTGAATTTCTTCCAAATTCGCGGTATCAATAAAAAACTCCACATTACCCTCCTTCGTTCTATAGCTTAATTTCTGCTATTTTTACACGCTTTTCATTTTCTACAAAGTCTTCTTCCACTGCCCACTTTCCAGTATATCCACTCATCTGGAACATCTGTTCAAAATAGTACATCATAATGCCTGCATCTTCATAGTAGAAGGTATCTTTATAAGGAACCAAGTATAGTTCAATACTCTGATCCTTTACTACAAAGCGCCATGTCTGTGAATTTAAGGTATTGGGGGCAAAACGAACATAGTAAAATAAATCATCTAAATTTAAACGCTCTAAAGTTTCCAATTGAATTTGAGCGCCAAATTCGTCTTTATATACAAGTTCGTCCACTGGCAATCTTCCCGTAGTCGCCTCGGCTACAAATGGATTTCTTGCCTTTGGATAACCTATGGCAATACAAAGATTGGGGTATAATCCAAATCCGAAGACCTGTTCTTTCACCTCTTTGGGTGTATCGAACAAACTGATCCAACAACTTGCTAGACCTTCATCTTCGAGCATGCTTATAATTTCCTCCGCTCGATACATTCCCATCACCCTATCTTTTGGTGAAGAACTGTCGAGCTCCAAGGTTATGTATGCTGGTGCTTTAATCATAACACCGTTATATCCGGCGTGCCCATCCAATCCTTTGTAGATGGTCTCTCCCTCTGGATATGCATGAAATGTGATTGCTTTTTGACTATCTGTATTGATCATTCGAAAGACTTCATTCAATTTTTCAATTGTATTGGGACTTATGTCTCTATTTTTAAAATGCCTGACACTTTTTCTTGAACTTAGAAAGCTCGTCATTGTCATAGTTTCCACCTCCACATGTATTATATCAAATCCATACTGAAATATCTACTCTTCACGGGAATCTAGAAGGATGGTTACCGGACCCTTATTATTAAAACGAAGGTCCATTTCTTCTCCATATACTCCAGTTTCTACTCTAAGTCCCGTCTTCTTTAATTCTTCCACACATTGATCATAATAATTCTTTCCCAGTTGATAAGATGCCGCATCCATGAAGTTCGGTCTTCTTCCCTTTCTACATCTTGCAAAAAGAGTAAATTGACTAACAACAAATAGGCCCGCTTGAATATCCAAAGCACTCTTGTTCATTTTTCCGTTTTCATCTTCAAATATTCTTAGTTCGGGTATTTTTTTTATTATATACTCTAAATCTTCATCCTTGTCATCATTTTTAATCCCAAGAAGCACTAAAAGAGTGGGACCTTTTAAAGCTCCCACTTCTTGCGAATCCACCAAACATTGAACACCATCTGTTCTTTGTAAAACTGCAATCATTAATTTATTCTCCTATAAGCATTTAAAACTGTAGGAATGACTTTTAATTCCGAAATAATAGAGTTTAATTCACATTTCGTATCCACTTGAATTTGCATCATAATGGTAGCCACATTATTCTCGTCTACTTTTGCATTTAATCCAATCAATTTCGCTTTTTGCTCTCGCATAAAACCGGCAATTTCACTCAACAGACCTACTCGGTCCATGGCCCGTATTTCAATATCGCTATAGAACGCATCATCAATGTCTTCACTCCACCTAACCTGTATTTCTGAAAGACGCTCTTTTAATCCGATTGCGTTGGGACAATCCTTTCTATGAACGCTCACTCCGCGTCCTTTTGTAACAAATCCTACAATCTCATCGCCGGGCAATGGATTGCAACATTTAGAAAATCGAACTTTGAGCCCTGGAATATCATCAACTATGACGGAAGTTGGGTGTTTGCTTATAAATTCAGGTGAAGTTTTAATCAAGTTTCCATCGGAATCCGTTATCGCAAGTTGCTCAACAAATGATTTTATCTTGTTGACAACAACATTGAGCTTCAAGCTACCGTAACCAACCGCCTGATATATATCATCTAATTCATTCATTGAAAAGTAACCACATAGCTCTTCTAAATTCTTTTTGGTGAAAGCATCATCTATCTTGATATTCAAACGGCGAAGTTCGGTTAAAATAAGTTCCTTACCAATTTGGATGTTATCGTCTTTGTCTATGTTTTTAAACCATGACTTAATCTTACTTTTTGCCCTCGTGCTCTTAACAAATTCTAGCCAATCTCTGCTCGGACCACATAAATTTTTACTCGTGGTGATTTCCACAATATTACCGTTTTGTAACTTATAATTTAGTGGTACAATTTTCCCATCTACTTTTGCACCAATACAACGGTTCCCCACATCTGTGTGAACTCGATATGCAAAATCCACCGGTGTAGCTTCCGTCGGTAAATCAATAACATCCCCGTTGGGAGTGAGTACAAATACTTCATCGTTAAAGAAATCGACCTTGAGCGTTTCAATAAAATCCTTCGGATCTGTTAACTCAGTTTGCCATTCCATAAGCTGGGCAATCCATTTCAGATTTGTGTCAAAATTATCTGTGTTCTTTAATTTTTCCTTGTACATCCAGTGGGCAGCAATACCATATTCAGCGGTTCTGTGCATATCCCAGGTACGTATTTGCACCTCAAAGATGTCACTTTCTTTGCTAATTACTGTGGTATGAAGAGATTGATACATATTCGGTTTAGGCATTGCAATATAATCTTTAACTCTTCCAGGAATGGGTTTCCACAGGGCATGTACGATTCCCAAAGCTCCATAACAATCCGAGACCTCGTCCACAATAATGCGAACGGCGGTCAAATCATAAATTGATTCAAAGGATTTGTTCTGATCCTTCATTTTTTTGTAGATAGAATAAAAGCTCTTCGGTCTGCCCTCAATATGATGCTTTATATTATGTGCATCCAAATTTGTTGATAAAGTTGAAATGATTTTTTGCGTTTGTGCTTCTCTTTCTGTTCGTTTTTTATTGACTTTATCAACCAAATCATAGTAGGTTTCTGGTTCAAGATGCCGTAGACATAAGTCTTCCAACTCCCATTTAATCTTTGAAATACCAAGTCTATGAGCAAGTGGTGCATAAATCGCTAAAGTTTCTCTTGCAATACGCACCCTTTTTTCATCAGTCATATATTCCAAAGTTCGCAAATTGTGTAGTCTGTCCGCCAGTTTTACTATCACTACTCGTATATCCTTACTCATGGCCAAGACCATCTTACGAAGATTTTCTGCTTGCGTATGCTCGCCAGATTGATATTTGATGCTCTTAATTTTAGTTACACCATCAACCATGTTGGCAATATCTTCTCCAAAAGCTTCTAATAAATCTTCTTTTGTGTAAGGAGTATCCTCAATCACGTCATGCAAAAGACCGGCGCATATTGTCGCAGTATCCATATGAAGTTCGGCTAATATCATTGCCACATGAACAGGATGAATGATATATTTTTCTCCGCTTTTTCTAAACTGGCCCTCATGGGCATCATAAGCGAGCTGAAAGGCTCTTTCAACTAACAATCTATCATACTTCGGATTATACTCTTCCATTAATTTTAATAAATCTTTAATCATTTTTTACCACTCCGAAATCTGTAATGTTTCACCACCAAATCTACATTTTCCTGTCCACGAAATACGTTAAGTTTAGGATAGTACACAATATCCAACCCTACTGGATTCAACTCTAAAGCCTCTCTAAACTTGCACTCCGTCATATCTTCCATATATCGGTGAAAGAAAGTTTATGCCGATTCAAATACCACAACTTCTCTTAGTAGACCCGTCTTTGTCTTCAAAGATAATTTTAGAACATTTCTATTCTCACCAAAAATTCTAATATTTTTTACTTCTAAATTTGTATCTGCAAACAAAGGTTCATCATTGGCTTTCCCAAACGGCTTAAAGGCATTGATCATATCTAAAAGCCTTCTATCAGCTAATTCCAATGGAAATAGCGCATCTACATATACGTTTTTTCTTAGATCTTCTTCTTTCAAAGTACAATTTTCTTCAAAACATTTCTTAAAACTTTCAATATCTTTTTCTTCCATTGAAAGACCGCAGGCCATGGGATGCCCACCAAACTTTGTTAGATACTGTTCACAGGGTTGTAAAGCCTTATATATATCAAACTGCTCAATACTGCGCCCGGAACCTTTGATTCCTTCTTTCCCTCTCGTTAAGATGATCGTCGGACGATAGAATTGCTCTTTTGCTCGTCCTGCTATGATTCCTGCTACACTTTCGTGGGTATCTTCTAAAAATTCTATAATTGTCTTACCTAAATTTATATTTTTAAGTTTGCTTATTAGTAATTTATACCCATTTTCTGTAAATTCTCTTCTTTCATCGTTCAAAGCATTGAGTTTCGATGCCAAAATTTTTGCCTCGTCGATGGATTCAGACAAAAGAAGCTGCACACCAATGTCGGCTGTATCTAACCTCCCACCAGAATTGAATCTAGGCCCCAACACAAATCCAATATGGTACGTATCAATTCTCTCTTTCTCTATGGCTGCGATATCTATCAGACAGTTTAACCCAATGTTCTTTGTATTCCGTAATTGAAGCAAACCGTGATATACAATAATTCGATTTTCATCCAATAGATCTACCACGTCACAGATTGTTGCCATTGCAGCAAAAGACAATAATTCATCTTTCAAGTTCTCATCAGGATAGTGATACAAATCCAACAGATGACAAATAATCTTATACACAATCCCAGCTCCACAAAGCTGCTTAAATGGATAGGCACAATCCGATCTCTTTGGATCAATTACACCCAAAGCATTGGGGAGAACATCCTCACCATCAGATTGTTTAATCTCATGGTGATCTGTGATCAACACGTCCATCCCATGGTTGTTGGCATATTGAACGGCATCAAAGGACTGCACTCCATTGTCACAAGTTATGATTAAACTCCCACCCATAGACAACGCATCATCGATTACCGCAGTATTTAATCCATACCCTTCCAATATTCGGTGAGGTAATCGATATGTTACATCAAAACCAAGTGCACGCAATCCTTTTACAAAAACTGCCGTACTCATAATACCGTCTACATCATAATCACCTACGATGACAATTTTTTCTTTCTTCTCTTTTGCTGTTTGAAGACGGTCCAAAAATACATCCATGTCTTTAAATAAAGCAGGATCATGCATTTTTTCAAGGGGATGCTTGAAAAACACCTCAATATCTTTCAGGTCCACAATATCTCTATTATATAGAATCTGTAGCTTTGTAGCCGATAAGATATCCAGATTCTTCTTAGGCAACTTGTCTCTGTGTTTTTTTGTAATAAACCAATTTTCCATAATATCCCCTGTTCAAAATAAAAAATAGAATGAGCTATAGCTCATTCTATCATTTTTTACTTCAAATTTCAATTTAAACCTACCTGGTACGAGGTTGATTCCCTTTGTTAAAAATAAACCAGAAATTGGGAGCCAAAAGAACTGACGAGTAGGTACCTGCACACATACCAATGACCAGGGGTAAAGCAAGAACTTTGACCGCTTCGACACCGACATAATACAGTGTAAATACGGCAACCAAGGTAGTAAATGTGGTAAGAATTGAGCGACGCATCGTCTTCATCAAGGAAGCGTTGATGACATCCTCTCTATTGGCTCTAGGTTGAATTTTGAGCTCTTCACGAATTCTGTCAAATATAACAATCGTAGAGTTGATTGAATATCCAACAATGGTTAGCACGGCTGCAATTAAACTTGAATTGACTGGATAATAGAAAATTGCATAGAAGCTAAGGGTAATGAGAATATCGTGCAACAATCCGCAAATCGCCGCTAAACCAAAGGTAAATTCAAATCGAATTGTGATATAAAGAAGCATGAGAGCTCCTGCAATCAATACAGAAATAAATGCTTTCCTTTGAATTTCTTTTCCCATTGTTGCACCCGTTGAGCTCGAAGAAATAGCCTTTCTATCAATCCCAATTTTTTCTTCAATGGCATATTTAATTTCCGTGATCATAGATGTATCAAAGTCGTTGGTGCTTTTAATAATGATATCTTTCTTTTCTTCACCAGAATATAATATACCAATTTGGCTATCGTACTTATCAAAGACTTCTCTAATTTTTTCCTCTTCTACAAAACGGTCTGAGTGAATTTCAATGACTGTACCACCAGTAAAGTCAATACCGAAATTAAAACCTCTCGTAATGTAGAAAAACACTCCCACTAGGATTATGATTGTTGAAACAATCATAAATATTAATCTGTTTTTTACAAAATTCATCATAAACCTCCTACGCACCCATGCTCTTTATGGATTTGACTTTTATAAAATCTGTCATGAGGTTTAGCAGCCATCTTGTCAAGAATACAGCCGTAAACATGGAAGCCACAATACCTAAGATTAATGTAATTCCAAATCCTTTGATTGGTCCAATACCATAGAAGTATAACACCGCTCCTGCAATAAGAGTCGTAATATTGGAGTCAATAACAGTTGATAAAGCTTTGTGATAACCGGCTTTAATAGCTGCTTTCGTCGTTTTTCCTGTTTTGAGTTCTTCAATGATACGTTCAAAAATAACGATGTTGGCATCGACAGCCATACCAATGGATAAAATCAAACCTGCAATACCCGGTAAGGTGATTTTAACCTTCAGTAAGATGAAGAACGCCACAATAATTTGTGTGTATACAAGAAGACTCAAGCAAGCAGGAATTGCCATCAAGCGATATACGATCAATAGAATAATCATAATAAGAATCATTGCAATCCCAATGGCTAAAACGGATTTCTCATAAGCATCTAAACCTAATGTTGGTCCAATAACTGAACTTGTGAGTTCCTTCATCGGTACCGGCAAAGCACCTGCTTTAATAAGAGTCGCCAACTTTTGCGCCTCTTCAATGGTCATGGAGCTACTTGTGATAATAGCTTTTCCCCCAGAAATCGTTTCGTTCACTCTAGGTGCAGAAATAACTTCACCATCCAACTTTATCGTTAAGATTTTTCTTTCAAGTTCTTGCTCAACAGACAGACGTGAAGTGGCTTGTTCAAAAAGTTCGGCACCTTCACTGTCAAATTCCAAGCTTACAACAGGTTCGGAACCCTTGAGTTGATTTTGGTGATAATTTACGATTGATTCTACAACGTTTTTACCAGTCAATACAACCTTTCCATCTGGATCTACAAATTCAAGTTGTGCAGTTTTACCAATAAGTTGTAATGCTTGCTCTGCATCATTGAGCCCTGCCAATTCTACTCTGATTCTGTCTGAGCCTTCAATGGCTACGTTGGGATCACTTAAGCCTAAGCCATCCACCCTTTGTAAAATAATTGCCTTTGCCTGCTCCATATAGCGGTTGAGCTCTTGACCGGAAGCGTCAGTTTCAGCCTCCAAAAGAACATACACCCCACCACTCAAATCTAATCCAAGGGAAATGGCATCCTTGGCTTTTGGTACAGTCTTATCTCCAATATTTAAGCCGAATATGCCCAAAGCAGATATGAAAGCTATTACCAGCACGATGGAGATAAAAATTACCAGTGATTTTCGATTCATTGCTAACCTCCTAAGATGACCTCATCAGGTCTCATTTTAATCATCAATTTCATTTAAATGTGAAATCATGTACTGCATTTCCAAAATCTAAGATTTGGAAAAGTAAAATCCCGGGGAAAATCCCCTAGGAATTGTAAATGTATTTATATTCACGTAACACATCCCTAAAAAAAGTAGTGGACATTCCCACCACAATTCTTTAGAGATTGGTTCATTAGCGATGATATAAATACATTTTAAATTGTTCCATCAACAGAAGCATTTGCTACGTCTTTTTTCTTTGAAACAGTTCCAATTGCTGATTTTAGAATTTCAATGGTTTCTTTTTGAGATCCAATTTCTAAAACAACAATGTCTTCTTTAACCTTCACAATGCGACCAAGAATTCCACCAATAGTTACAATGTGATCCCCTGCTTGAAGAGATTCTCTCATTGCTATAACTTCTTTTTCTCGTCTTTTTTGGGGACGAATAATAAAGAAGTAAAAGAAAACCAACATCAATATCATGGGAATAAATAGGGTTAAACTTTCACCTGGCATGTATTATCACCTCTCTTTTAGTAAAATTATATCTTAAAAACCTTATAAAATCAAGACAAAATTTAATATCCAAAGGATTCATAAAACTCTTGTTTAAAATCCAAAAATCTATCCTCAATAATAGATGCTCTAATATCCTCCATGAGCTTTAGTAAAAATCTTAAATTATGGAAGCTCAAGAGCCTTCCTCCAGATATTTCTTTAGAAAGAATAAGATGGCGAATATAGGCTCGACTATAATTCTTACAAGCATAGCAATCGCAACTTTGCTCTATGGGTTGAAAATCCTCTTTGTATTTTGCATTCTTGATATTCATTCTCCCGCTTCTTGTAAAAGCATATCCATTCCTGGCATTTCTTGTCGGAAGAACACAATCCGCCATGTCAACCCCTCTTTCGACAGCTTCAAAGAGATAATCGGGTGTACCTACCCCCATTAAATATCTGGGCTTGCTTTTTGGCATATAATCTAGAGTCACCGTCAACATTTCTTTCATAAGTTCAAGGGGCTCCCCTACACTTAGCCCCCCAATAGCATATCCGGGCAAATCTCTTTGGACAGTCTCTTTTGCTGAATGTATCCTCAAATCTTCAAACATTCCACCTTGAATAATACCAAACAATGCTTGATTTTTATTATTGCTTTTCGCTGCAATACAACGATCAAGCCACCGTATAGTTCGTTCCATGGATGCTTCAATATACTCTCTCGAAGCAGGATATGGTGCGCACTCATCAAATGCCATGATGATATCCGCCCCTAAATTTTCTTGCACTTGAATTGAAGTTTCGGGGCTTAAAAAGACACGACTTCCGTCAATATGACTTTGAAATACTACACCTTCTTCAGAAATTTTTCGGTTTTCTGTTAAACTGAATACTTGAAAACCACCTGAATCCGTTAAAATTGGTCGGTCCCAATTCATGAATCGATGCAATCCACCAGCTTTTTTGATCAATTCATCACCCGGGCGTAAAAACAAATGATACGTATTTGATAAAATTATCTTTGCATCCAACTGTATTAAATCGGAGGACGTCATCGCTTTCACAGTCGCCCTTGTTCCCACTGGCATAAAAATAGGAGTGGGTATAACTCCGTGGGGAGTATTGAATTGGCCCACTCTTGCACCAGATTTTTTGTCTTCTTTTAGTACCGTAAACTCGAAACTCATATTTCACCTACTCTATCAGCATCGCATCTCCAAAGCTGAAGAAACGATATTCTTTTTCCACCGCATATCTGTATAATTCTAATACCTTTTCTCTTGTCAATAAAGCGCTGACCAACATCAACAATGTACTCTTTGGCAAATGAAAATTGGTAATGAGTTTATTGACAATTTTATATTCATACCCTGGATAAATAAATATATTTGTACTGTCTGTACAGGGGATAATTTTGCCATGTTGGTTCATTACCGCTTCAAGGGTTCGTACTGTCGTCGTTCCAACGGCAACAATATTTTTCCCATTCTTCCTAGCCTGTTCAATTTTCTGCGCATCCTCTTCAGAAATTGAAAAATGTTCCTCGTGCATTTTATGTTTTTCTGCATCATCAACCATAATGGGACGAAATGTGCCTAATCCCACATGCAAAGATACATTTGCCATCCCGATACCCTGATCACTTAAACCTTGCAGAAGTCTTTCTGTAAAATGAAGACCCGCCGTAGGCGCAGCTGCAGAACCTGGATCTTTTGCATAAATGGTTTGATAGCGATTGGGGTCCTTAAGTTTCTCATGAATATAGGGAGGTAATGGCATAGAACCTATCTTATCCAAAATTTCATATAAAATGCCATCATAATAAAGTTGAACCTTTCGAATTCCATCTGGATAAATTCCAATAACTTCCAAAGCAAGATCTTTTCCAAAATAAAATCGAGATCCTATTTTAGCTTTTTTGCCTGGTCGTGCCATAGCTTCCCATTGGTCATCCCCAAGTGATTTCAATAATAAAAATTCAACATGTTCATCTTTGTTCTCTCGGGATCCAAAGATTCTTGCTGGTATGACCTTGGAATTATTAAATACCAAAAAATCATCGCTAGTTAATATCTTGGACAAATCCTCAAACACATGATCTGTTACACGATCTTCTTGCCTATTATAGACAAGTAAACGAGATTGATCCCGCACAAGAGTAGGATGCTGTGCAATCAAAGTTTCTGGCAAATCAAAGTTATAATCATCTACCCTAATCATACAATTTTTTTATCTCAGCTCCCTCATAATAAAAAGATAAAATTTCTTTGTAATCTTTTCCCAACTTAGCCATTTCGTTGGCACCATATTGGCTCATTCCAACACCATGACCGAAACCTTTTCCTTCAAAGACGAACTGATCTCCTACGCTTTTTTTGATAATGTTATCCTCTATCGAAGTATTTTCTACTGCAAAAAGATCCACGGTAAGATTGCCCTTGTCCGTATAATAGGTTTTTATTTCTACATTTTTTTCATGAGATTCCGACGAAGTCTCTACAATTTCATCTCGCAGATGAAAGAAGGTACTTTTTATGTTGAGTCCCCCCAAATACGTACGGAATTTGTTGCCGGAGATTTCTTCCGTTCCTGCAGTTGTTTCCAGAACAACAGATTGAACTCTGCCAAAGGTATTGGATTTCAATTGGATCGATTGCAAAGTTTTGCCTTTTAAAACATCTTTCAACTTATCTTCCAATTGTTCTTTAGTGACGGCATATGTCCAATGGACCTTTGGTGTATTTGTAGAATAGGGATCCATTTTACTTACGAGATACGCCACATCTTTACCCCAAGCTTCCTCAGCCGATGCCATAACACCTCCATTGGATGATGAGTAGGTAGCATGAACAATTTCATCGTTGAAATATAAAAATTCACCTCTCGTACCGTTCACGGCCGATATGACTTTCTCGTCTACCTTCTCCTTCCCATAATATATCTGGGATGAAACGGACGATTTTAAATCATATCCCTCATCAACATATTTCTTCATATTGGTCAAGGCATAACTTCTGGCTGCAATGGCTTGTGCTTTCATGGCCTCCATCTCAAATGTTGAACCTACCTCTCCCGCCACCACAGAATATATATATTCCTCTAAGGGGACGCGATTGATCAGATGCTGACTACCATTTTGAACAATGTAAAACCCGCCGTCATAGGCTCTTCCCTGGTATATGATATCATCCGTATCATTTCTACTAAATAAAACAACATCCATGTAGGGACCATAGGTTTCTCCATTGGCCTTTATACATAATCCATTGGAATAACCAATCTGAATTTTTTCATATGGAATTTCAACTAATACCTGAAACTGATTTTTAACGACAAAACCAGAGTTACAAGTCAATTGATATTCCGTATGATCTCCGTTGGCAATTTGTATATTTAATTGTGCGTATGGCATATTTTCCATTGCTAATAGTCTCACAGGAAGAACCGAAAAAGCGAGAAGCAAGCAAAGTATCATAAGTATTTTTTTCATAAAAACTCCTATATTTCTTCTTGGTACGGCAAGCCAAGGTGTTTGGCTGCTGCTTTTGTGGCAATCCGCCCTCTTGGTGTTCGCATTAAAAATCCAATTTGTAGCAGGTAGGGTTCATACACATCTTCTATGGTAGAACGTTCTTCACCACTGGCTGCACTTAAGGTGTCTAACCCCACAGGTCTACCATCAAAAGTATCGAGCAGCGTTCGAATCAATTTTCTATCGGTCTTGTCCAATCCCAAATGATCAACCTCTAAAATATCAAGCCCTTTCTTGGCAGTTAGGGTATCAATCCTTCCATTTCCCATGACAATTGCATAGTCGCGAACCCTTTTCAACAATCGATTGGCAATTCTTGGTGTCCCTCTGGACCGCATGGCAATTTCGAGGGCCCCCTTTTCATCAATGGGCACATTTAAAATCTGTGCACTTCTTAACACAATGAGTTTTAAACTCTCTGTGTCGTATAAATCAAGATTTAAATGCACGCCAAAACGATCTCTAAATGGTGAACTCAATAGTCCTGCTCTTGTTGTTGCACCAATGAGTGTAAAGCGTTCAATGTCCAGTCGAAAACTCTTCGCTGTCGGTCCCTTCCCCATCATGATATCCAAACAGAAATCTTCCATTGCAGGATACATAATCTCTTCTACCGAACGGGAGAGTCTATGTATTTCATCAATAAATAGGACATCTCCTGTACTTAGATTGCTTAAAATGCTAGCCAAATCTCCTGGACGTTCAATGGCGGGGCCACTGGTTACCTTCAAATGAACACCAAGCTCATTTGCTATGATGGTCGCCAAAGTTGTTTTGCCAAGTCCTGGCGGACCATATAAGAGGACATGATCCAGTGCATCTTTTCTAATTTTTGCTGAATCAATAAAAATCTGCAACTTTTTCTTTACTTCTTTTTGACCAATATAATCATCGATCCACCGTGGCCGCAGTGATTGATCAAACATATCTTCATTTGATTGCAAATTTCCCGATATAATTCTTTCGTTTTCCATAACAACCTTCTACTTATTCATATACTTTAACGCTTGTTTTAGAGCTTCATTCATATCGTTTCCATCCAGTTCCAAACCTTTGAGTTTCTTTTGAATTTCATATCTGGTGTATCCCAAAGATTCGAGAGCTTCGATAACCTCTGATTTGATCGAAGAGATTTCAGATACGGTACTCTCGGGAACATGAAAATCTTTGACCTTGTCTTTTAGCTCAACAATCATTCGACTGGCACTCTTGTCGCCGACCCCTGGACAACTTTTTAAAACTTCCTTGTTGTCCGTCTGAATCGCATATATCAGATCATGGGGTGAAATGGCTCCCAGTATTCCTAGTGCTGACTTAGGTCCAATTTTAGATACCGTTTTAAGTAGATTAAAAATATCTCTATCTTCTTCCGTCAAAAAACCATAGAGTGCTACACGATTTTCGGACACCACAAACTCAGAATATAAAATGGCTTCTTCTCCAATGTGAAGATTTTCCATCATTCTCTCCGTGCTTTCCAACTTAAAGCCCACGCCTTGAACATCAATTACGACATGTGTTTTGGAAATATTTACAATAATTCCTTTAAAAAAATCAAACATGATTACCTCATCAAAAACTGTTCTTTAAATCTTCCCGTAAAGCCATGACAAATGGAAATCGCAAGAGCATCAGCTGCATCATCTGGCTTGGGAATCTCTTTCATGTTGAGAAAATTCTTGACCATCATTTGTACTTGATCCTTTTCCGCACGTCCATACCCGGTGATGGCTTGCTTCACCTGCAAGGGTGTATATTCATAAATGGGTAGTCCCTTATTGACGCATGTTAACACTTGGACTCCACGAGCTTGGGCAACCTTAATCGCTGTTGTTGCATTTTTATTATAAAAAAGCTCCTCCACTGCAACTTCATCCGGTAGATATTTCTCTATCAAAAAAGTTAAATCGTCATACAACAACTGAAGTCGTTCAGGAAAGGGACTATTGGCTTCTGTATTAATAACACCATAGTCTACAAGCTTGTATGAATTTCCATTACAATCAATAATTCCAAACCCCAAAATGGCTAAGCCGGGGTCTAATCCTAAAATTCGCATACTTCACTCCCCCAATATTATAGCAAAAATATTGAAAAATGTACAATGCAATAAAAAAAGCGGCGTACCGCTTTATAGATGTCCAGTTTTAAAACCTTCTTTTTCAACCTTTGATATAAGGCCTGCCATATCCTCGGTCTCGACCCGAAGCATGACCTTCAAGATACCCATAACCTTGGCATCCATCACGACCATACTTGCCACGTTGACATCTTCTTTTCTAAATACATTGAGCAAACGTGAAAGTTGACCAGGAATGTTAAAGACATAAATGACCATTTGCTTTCCTTTATCAAGTTGGAAAAGATCGGCAAAGGCTTTGAAAATGGCTGCGTGCGTTAAAATTCCTAGGAAGTATCCATCCTTGTTGATAACAGGCAAGAAAGGAATATTTAACTTTTCGATGGCATAGGATGCCTCATCAATTCCATCTTCAGGATCCAATGATTTGATGTCCGTTACCATAAATTCTTCAATCTTGCGGTTCAGAAAACCATTTCTATCCGCATCTACATCTTGAAAAAATGCACTGTAAATATCTTGCTTCATAACATAACCCACGAAGTGATTTCCATCCACAATGGGTAAACTTAGAAACTTCCCTTCTTCCATTTTCGATAATGCAGCTTGCACAGTATCCTCTTTCGAAAGAAGTGTTAAAAACTCCTTGGCTAAAATATGATTTTTAACGAACATACATACCTCCTATTTGTATCTACTCAATACTCTTTGATTTATTGACTTCCAATATGCGGCAAAAAACGCTCTTTCAACGTATTTAAAGAGAAGAATTTTTGTGTTTACGTATATCTCGCGCAATTGCTCCGAGTTTAAGTCACACTGTTCATCCTTTATTTCACCGTCAATGAGTATAAGTTGGGTATCTAAAAGATCGTTTAACCCCATGACCATAGGCCGAATTTTATTCTTAGAAAAAACCTGAACCAATCGTTTATGCTCATTTGTGATTTGATCTGAATACTTAATCTTTTTATAGGCCATACCTTTCAGTTCCATGACCTCTTCATCATTTGTTTCGTATTCATATAAATACTTCAACTCATACAATTCATTGATACCCATTCTATCCAGAGCTAAGCTTTCCAAAGCATTAATTACAGTATAATCATAAAATCCTTTTTCAAAACCTTTGACATTTACATACAAATCCACTCGATTGATATCTTCATGTAGTAAATGAATCAGCTTATTGATGTTGATCTCGGAGACTCCAAACTTGGTGAGCAGTCGTTTCACGTCTTTATGAAACTTTTTTCGCGTTGTATATTCCAAAGAAGTCTGACGTATATCATAGGAAGTATTGAATAAATCTAGGCATGCTTCTATGTAATTAGAGTCTCTTTTATATAGAAACCCTCTCTGTATTTCATTCAATTCCTTGTAAGTGTTTTTATAATACATAGATTCCCCCTTGGTCTTTATGGCTTAATTATATCCAATAAACCTATGCAAATGTGAATAAAACACTAGCAAGAGTGTTACATAAATTTCATAATTCACCTAAGCAACACTCATGCTAGACTTGTAGAATATTACGAATTCTTAATATTCACTTTCTCACCAACAAGTTCTTCAATACTTTGTAAAGTTCCCCCACTATAAAAGGTACGATGGCCAATGAGACAACGATGCGCCAATCTTTCCACCCCAAAGCAAAGGTATCGAATATGGTTTGCATAAAGGGAATATAGAGTGCAACCAGAAGCAATGAAAAACTAATGGATACTGCACTTATCATTTTTTTATTCGTCAACAATCCAATTTCCCACAGCGGTCGATCCAAAGAACGACTGGAGAAAGCTCGTAAAAGTTCACTTAAAATAAGTGTTGAAAAAACGATGGTGCGAGCATGGGTGATACTGTCTGGATACAAGTTCAATGCCCAGTTAAAACTTATCAATGTAGCCGCAGCTATGGCTATGGACTGCAACACAATGGTAACCGTCATATTGGTGTTTATAATGGCATCATTTTTCGATCTTGGCTTTAATTTCATGATTCCTGGTTCTCCAGGTTCAACCCCCAATGCCAAGGCTGGCAATGAGTCGGTGATTAGATTTAGCCATAGTAAGTGAATGGGTTTTAAAGGCTCTTGCCAACCGAATACCATGGCAAAAAAGACGAGTAAAATTTCACCTATGTTACAAGACAGTAAGAAAAGTACAAACTTTTGAATATTCGCAAATATAATTCTTCCTTCTTCCACGGCATGAACAATGCTTGCGAAATTATCATCCGTAAGGACCACATCTGCCGTATTCTTCGCAACATCTGTACCTGTAATTCCCATGGAAATCCCAATGTCACTTCGTTTCAATGCCAGTGCATCATTGACTCCATCACCGGTCATTGCAACAACATCATCATGCTGACGAAGGGCTTGTACGATCTTTACCTTCTGTTCTGGACTAACCCTCGAATATACCTTGATACGTTTTACAATATCCAAATACTCTTCATCTGATAATTTGGAAAGTTCCTGACCTGAAATAGTTTCTTCATGGCTAGTTACAATGCCAAGTTCCTTGGCAATTTGAAATGCCGTTTCTTGATAGTCCCCTGTAATCATAACAGTATCAATTCCAGCATCTTTACATAGCGCTATGGCATCCTTTGCTTCCTCTCTTGGAGGATCAATCATCCCAGTAAGACCAATAAAGATTAAATCATCTTCGTTCTTTTCAAATCGTCCATCTTCATCAACTTGGTTCATTTTAAAGGCATATCCCAGTACCCTAAGTGCATCCTTAGCCATGGTGAGGTTTGCTTCTTCCACTCTCTGATAATCATGAGCTTCCAGCAATCGGATACCTTCTTCAGTATAAATATATTTTGACCTAGAAAGGACAATATCGGGAGCCCCTTTTACATATTGAACCACCTTGCTATCATCCGGCGTGGTATGAAATGTTGACATCATCTTTCTTTCAGAGTCGAAAGGTAATTCGTCAATTCTTGGTTGTTCAACCTCAACTTCTTCCTTGGTAAATCCCATTTTACCAGCCAACGTAAGAAGGGCTCCTTCCGTGGGGTCACCAATGATGGAATAAAGGTTGTTGGAAGCACTTAATTCAGCATCATTATCTAAAATAGATGCATAAAAGAGAGCCTTTAAATGTCCAAATGTTTGCTTTGAAATTGGCTTGCCGTCTTTTAAAATCTCACCTTTAGGTTCATATCCTTTGCCTGTTACTTCCAAAAATTCATGGTTTGCATAAAGTCTTGTAACCGTCATTTCATTTTGTGTCAATGTCCCCGTTTTATCTGAACAAATTACGGTGGTGCTTCCCAAAGTCTCAACAGCTAACAATTTCTTTACGATGGCATTTTTTCTCACCATTCGATTCATACCAATAGAAAGAACAATGGTGACAATGGCAGGAAGCCCTTCTGGAATAGCTGCAACAGCAAGACTTACACTTACCAGTAACATATGCAAGATTTCACGTTTTTGTATCAATCCTAAGATAAATACAATGGCACATACACCAATCGTCAAATACCCAAGAATTTTTCCTAGTTTTTCAAGTTTCTCTTGTAGCGGCGTAAGCTCATCTTTTATATCTTCAATTTGTGTCGCAATCTTTCCTATTTCCGTATTGTGACCGGTCTCAACAACGACACCACTTCCTCTACCATAGGTCACAATAGAAGACATATAGGCCATGTTGGTACGATCTCCAAGATTGGCATCCAAACTACCGATACTTTCACTGTCTTTTTCCACAGCGACACTTTCACCCGTCAAGGAAGATTCGTCAATTTTCATATTCGATGTAGTAATCAGTCGGATATCTGCAGGCACAATATCCCCTGCATCAAGTATGACAATATCTCCCGGAACAATATCTCTAGCCGGGACGATAATCTTTTTCCCGTCACGCAAAACTTTTGCTTCTGGGGCACTCATTTTCTTTAAACTTTCCAGACTTTTTTCTGCCTGTCCCTCCTGATAAAGAGAAAGCAAAGCGTTCAAGATGACGATGGCCAGAATAACAACCGCTTCAACATATTCCTTAGCAACAAACTCAATGGCTGCCGCAATCAATAGTACAACAATTAAAAAGTCTTTAAATTGATCCAAAAACTTTTGCAAAAAACTTCGTTTCTTTTTTTCACGCAATTCATTCCATCCAAATTCTTCTTGTCGTTTTGCGACCTCTTCATTGGATAGACCTTGCACAGCATACGTATTAAGCGAAGCCAATACTTCCATAGATGTTTTATTATGCCACATATCTTCCTCCTTTAGTACAACTAATTATACCCGTATGACAAAGAAAAAAGCACAACTGTGCTTATTTCTTTAAATTAATCCTATTGATTGCTTTTTTCAGAGAGATTTCAGCTCGCATGGTATCATAGGCCGATTGATCTTTCAAACGTTTCTCCGCTCTTTCTTTAGCGAGCTTTGCACGTTCAATGTCAATTTCTTCCGGCCATTCACAGGCATTGGCCACTAGGATGACATTGTCATCACGAATATCGATGTAGCCTCCATGCACTGCGGCGATTCTTTCCTTCCCATCCGTGAAAATTTTCATTCGATGAATATCAACTCTCGTAACAAATGGGCTCATATTAGGTAACACGGCGAAATCTCCTTCAACACCCCGTACAATTAATTGATCCACATCTCCTTCGAAAAAAATTCGATCTGGAGTCACGACTTTTAAGTGAAATTGCATTGCCATATCTATGCCTTTAAGGTTTCAGCTTTTTTTACTGCATCGTCAATGGTGCCGACGAATAAAAATGCTTGTTCTGGCAAGTCATCATGCTTTCCATCAAGAATTTCTTCAAATCCTCGGATGGTCTCAGATAGGGGTACATACTGTCCCTCAAGTCCAGTAAAGGCCTCCGCCACGCTAAATGGCTGTGAAAGGAATCTTTGTATACGTCTAGCTCTAGCTACCGTTACTTTGTCCTCATCACTGAGTTCATCCATACCCAGGATGGCAATGATATCTTGCAGTTCTTTATATCTCTGTAAAATCTCCTGAACTCTTCCTGCCACTTCATAATGTCTATCGCCAACTACCAAAGGATCCAAAATTCTACTGGAGGAATCCAATGGGTCAACCGCAGGATAAATACCCAGCTCAGAAATGGAGCGGGACAAAACCGTGGTTGCATCTAAGTGGGCAAACGTAGTGGCGGGAGCAGGGTCGGTCAAGTCATCTGCTGGCACATACACGGCCTGCACCGACGTGATACTTCCTGTTTTCGTAGAAGTAATTCTCTCCTGTAACTGTCCCATTTCCGTTGCCAAGGTCGGCTGATAACCAACCGCCGAAGGGATACGACCCAGCAATGCTGAAACCTCACTTCCAGCCTGAGTGAAGCGGAAGATATTGTCAATAAATAACAATACATCTTGATTCTTCTTGTCTCTAAAGTGCTCTGCCATTGTGAGCCCAGTTAGGGCAACACGCATACGAGCTCCTGGTGGTTCGTTCATTTGTCCAAACACGAGAGCGGTTTTATCTATAACTCCAGAGTCTTTCATCTCATAGTAAAGATCGTTTCCCTCTCTTGTTCTTTCACCAACCCCTGCAAAGACGGATAAGCCTCCGTGTTCTGTTGCTATGTTGTTGATGAGTTCCTGAATAAGTACTGTCTTTCCAACGCCGGCTCCACCAAATAAACCAATCTTTCCTCCCTTTGCATAAGGAGCGATAAGGTCAATAACTTTGATTCCCGTTTCAAAAATTTCTTTGGCAGCTAACTGTTCTTCAAATGTGGGCGGTTGTCTATGAATGGGCATTCTTTCTCCGGCTTTAATGGGTTCTTCATTATCAATCGTATCCCCAAGCACGTTAAACAAACGTCCCAGTGTGGCATCTCCAACAGGAACAGAAATAGGCGATCCTGTATCTTCCACCTTCATTCCTCTTTGAAGGCCATCTGTTGAACTCATTGCAACACAACGTACCACATCATCTCCAATATGCTGTGCTACTTCCGCTACAATGGTTTCTTCCCCGTGTTGAATCTTTAGGGCGTTGAGTAGATTGGGAAGATTTCCTTCCTCGAATTTTACGTCTATGACAGGACCAATAATCTGGTTAATGGTTCCGTAATTTTCCATACTTCCTCCTTATTTGAGAGCCTCAGCACCGCTTACAATCTCGGTAAGCTCCTGTGTGATATTTGCTTGACGAGCTCTGTTATATTTCAGACTCAACTCATCAATCATCTCATCTGCATTGTCCGTTGCACTTTCCATAGCACTTCTTCGAGCGGCTTGTTCACTTGCAGAGCTTTCAATGAGAGCTCCATAAATTGCAATGGAAACATACTGCTCTACCAAATAATCCAACATTACCTCTGGAGAAGGCTCATAACTTATGACCTGGGTTCTTCTCCTCGATTCTACCTTAAATCCTTCTGACGGAAGAAGTTGTAGTCTTGTGGGATCTTGGTTCAATGCTGATTTAAAATTAGTGAATATCAGATGTACAGCATCTATTTTCTCCTCTTTGTACAAAGATAAGATAGAATCTGTAATGTCCTTTGCATCATGAAAGTCAAAATTCTCACTAATCCCGGTGAGAGATTTTATCACATTGTAACCGCGCTTGGAAAAATAATCCAATGCTTTGACACCAACCACGATCAATCTGTCTTCTTTATCCTCAATTTGAGCTTGTGCGTATCGAAGTATATTGCTATTATATCCACCGGCCAAACCTCTGTCACTTGCCAGTACAACATACAGTCTGTTTTTAACTTCTCTCACCTTTGTTAAAGGAGTGATGGCTCCTTGTGTCAATGACAAAAGCTCTCCTATGCTATTGACCACTGTGGTGTAAAACGGTCTCGTGCTTTCTAGTTTTATTCTGGATTTTCGCATCTTGGCCGTGCTCACTAGTTCCATAGCGTTGGTAATTTGACGAATACTGGAAACTGATTTGATTCTTCTTTTTATGTCTTTCATTTGTTCAGCCATAGTTTCACCCCTAGAACTTAAAGGATTCTTTAAACGACGTAATCCCCTCTTGAATTTGTTTTTCAATAGATTCAGTGAGCTCTCTTTTGTCATTTAATGCATCCATAAGTTCCGACTTATTGTGATGGATGTAATCTATGAATTCATGTTCAAAATCTTTGATTTTGTCCAAAGGCACATCGGAAAGATATCCCTTGGTTACTGCGTATAATATTAAAATCTGATCTGAAACATGCATCGGAGAATATTGCGGTTGTTTAAGAATTTCTAAAATCTTCGCTCCATGGTTTAACCGATCCCGCGTGTCTTTGTCAAGTTCACTTCCAAACTGGGCAAAAGAACTAAGTTCTCTATATTGTGCTAGTTCAAGTTTAATACCACCGGAAACCTTTTTCATCGCCTTGTTTTGCGCGTTTCCACCTACCCGCGATACGGACAGTCCTGAGTTAACGGCAGGTCTTTGACCAGAGAAGAAGAGTTCTGTCTCTAAGAAAATCTGTCCATCCGTAATACTAATTACGTTGGTAGGAATATATTGAGAGATATCTCCGGCTTGCGTTTCAATAATTGGAAGCGCCGTAATACTCCCTCCACCATAAGCATCATCTAGACGAGCCGCACGCTCTAATAGCCTTGAGTGCAAGTAAAATACATCACCCGGATAGGCTTCACGTCCTGGTGGTCTCCTAAGTAGTAGAGATAAGGATCGGTATGCGACAGCATGTTTACTTAAATCATCATACACAATAAGAACGTCTTTGCCTTGGTGCATGAATTCTTCAGCCATGGCTACCCCAGCATAAGGTGCGATGTATTGGAGAGGAGCAAGTTCACTGGCACTGGCACTGACGATGGTAGTATATTCCATGGCCCCGTATTTCTCAAAGGTATCTTGAATAGCAGCCACCGTACTCATTTTTTGTCCAATGGCAACATAAATACAAAGGACGTCCTGACCCTTTTGGTTGAGGATGGTATCCACGGCAATGGCGGTCTTTCCTGTCTGTCTATCACCGATAATAAGCTCTCTCTGCCCTCTTCCTATGGGAATAATGGAATCGATCGCTTTAATCCCAGTCTGTAAAGGCACAGTAACTGATTTTCTTTCGATGACGCCAGGAGCTTTTGATTCAATGGGACGAAATGCATTTGTTACAATTTCTCCTTTGCCGTCAATCGGCTGACCAAGAGCATTTACAACGCGACCAATCATCGCCTCACCCACAGGCACTTCAACTATTTTGTTTGTTTTCTTTACTTTCATTCCCTCTTTGAGTTCTTTGTCGCTCCCCAAAAGAACACAACCTACGTTATCTTCTTCTAAGTTTTGTGCCATGGCATAAACACCATTTTCAAACTCTAAGAGCTCTCCTGCCATACAATTGTCGAGACCGTAAATACGAGCAATTCCATCTCCAACTTCAATGATAGTTCCCACTTCTGTTGTAGAAACCGTATCCTCATACCGATCGATGATTGATTTTATGACAGAGGTAATTTCTTCAGGCCTTAAGTTCACATTGTCACCCCATTCATTTGTTTTAATCTTCCTTTCAGTCTATGAAACGCACCATCAAGGGAACAGTCCAATTCCTTCCCGTCGGCTAAAATTCTAAACCCCATGATAAGATCCGGTTGTAAAACCTCTTGCAAAACAATTTCACGTTGAAACCTATCCCGTAAGATCGTTTGAAGTTCTACCCTTTGTTCGTCTGATAGACTCTGTGCAGTATGAACAATGACCTCCTTTTTCCCGGATTCCTCAAAAAACAAAGCTTTGAAATCCGCAAATGCTGTGGTCATTAATTTTTCCCTTTTCTTGTCCACAAGAACCTGCACATAATTGCGAAAAATATCCGAAGAATCTTTCAGCAATTCTGTTAATATAGACTTTTTCTCTTCCTTTTGAATTTGAGGATTTTTTAAAATAGAAAAAACGGTCGAGTTTGTTTCAAGAAATTCTTGAAAGTCATCGTATTCTCTATATACATTTTCAACAATCCCCTTTTCTTTTGCAAGCTCAAACAAGCTTTGAGCATAGGTCTGTTCTAACTTTCCCATGATGTTTTGCTCAATTCTTCAATTTTGAGAGAAGTGAAGGTTTCTGCATTCTTTCTCTCAATATTTTGCTTGCTAAGATCTCGAGCAGCACCAATGGCGATATCAATAATGTCATCCTTTAATTCGGCCATGGCTTTGCTCTTTATGTTGTCAGCATCTTGTGACGCCTTTTCCAATATACGAGTTTTTTCCGCATGGGCATCACGCTTTGCTTCTTCGAGAATTCGACTATAATTTTTTCTTGCATCCTCCACTATGCCCTTTGCCTCGACTTTTGCTTCATTTAACTTGGAAGAATATTCTTTTTCCATGTTTTCAGCCTTGAGCAACTTCTGTTCAGAATCTCTTAAATTCCCTTCGATATACTGTTTGCGTTTTTCGAGAAACTGACTCAATGGCTGAAACAAAAAATGTCTCAGCACAAGAAACAATACAAGCGTAGTCGCAATGGTAACAAGAAAATTTAAAGGATCGGGAATGACATTAATTACAAAATCCATACATTCCTCCCCTTAGCTTTATAATCCACTCAATAAAGGTTGAATGAACATCATAAGTAAAGCAACGAGCAAGGAGTAAATACCAGTTGTTTCAGAAACTGCCTGACCAATCAACATGATTTGGAAGATATCACTTTTTGCTTCGGGTTGTCTTCCTACAGCCTCTGCTGCCTTTCCTGCTGCAAATCCCTGTCCAATTCCAGGTCCCAAACCTGCGATCATGGCCAATCCAATACCAATGGCGGAACAACCTAGTACAAAAGCTTCATTAGAAATATTCATAAAAATTTCTCCTTTCAAAATTTAGTTTTCAGGGAATGCTTGACCAATGTATGCCATAGAAAGCATGACGAATACAAATGCCTGAAGCAATCCAGAAAATACATCAAAATATAAATGCAACACAGCGCTCAAGGGTACCAGCATCATGCTTATTTTCCCCAATGCAAAGTGCACGAGAGACATGATGATAGAACCACTTAGTATGTTTCCAAACAAACGGAAACTAAGACTTACAGGGTTTGCCAATTCTCCGATTACGTTGATGGGAAAAAATAACGGCATCGGTTCAAAATATCCTTTGACATATCCTCCCATACCCTTGGAGCGTATCCCCCAAAAGTGAATCAATATAAATGTGATTGTTGCCAAAGCAACAGTTACATTATAATCGCTTGTGGGTGGTGTAAATCCAAGCAAACCCCAAAGATTTGCACAAACCAAAAATAGTAACAATGTACCCATATAAGGTACAAATCTCTTTTGGCCTTTGCCCATGGTCTGCTCAACCAATGTTTCCATGGAGTTGTAAAACATTTCCATAATTAGCAATAAGCCCTTGGGTTTTTTCTTATAGTCCGCTTTTTTAATTTTGGCACGTATAACCATACCAAGAACCATCAAGATTAGACTGACCACAACGGCTTGAAATACTGAATCATGCAAATGATACGATTTTCCTGCTAGTTGGAAATAAACACCCTTATCCACATAGCACCTCCTTTCATCTTACTCTTTCTATTGTAATATAAAAGTGGTTTGGTTGCAACTAAAATCCATAAAAAAAAGCCGTAATTACGGCTTTTTTTAAAATTTATTTTAATGTCGCATAAATGACTGCTTTAATTGTATGCATTCTATTTTCTGCTTCATCAAAGACCTTGCTCTTGGTAGATTCAAATACTTCATCGGTAACTTCCATTTCAGGCAAACCGAATTTTTCATTGATGTCCTTGCCAATCGTTGTCTTTAGATCATGGAAACTGGGGAGACAGTGCATGAAGATGGCATTTTCGGCCGCATTTTCCATGGCAGCTTTGTTAACTTGGTAGGGTTTCAAAAGACGAATTCTCTCTTCCCAAACTTCATCCGGTTCTCCCATGGATACCCAAATATCTGTATAGAGTACGTGAGCACCTGTGGTTCCTTCCTTAACATCTTCTGTCAAACGAATGGTAGAGCCTGTTTCCTTTGCAATTTCTTTTGCTTTTTCCACAAGGCTTGCTTCTGGGAACAATTCTTTTGGAGAACATGCTGTGAAGTTTAAGCCCATCTTTGCACAGGCAATCATAAGAGAGTTGGCTACGTTGTTTCTTGCATCACCCATGTATGTGAAGTTAATTCCTTTGAGATACCCAAAGTTCTCTTCGATGGTTAGCAAGTCAGCAATCATTTGTGTTGGATGGTACAAATCCGTCAAACCATTGTAAACCGGTACGCCAGCATACTCACTGAGAGTTTCAACTAGTTCTTGTGAAAATCCCCTATACTCAATGGCATCATATAAGCGTCCAAGAACTCTTGCCGTATCTTCAATGGATTCTTTTTTACCCATTTGAGAAGAACCTGGATCAAGATAGGTAACGCCCATTCCAAGGTCATATCCAGCAACTTCAAAGGAACATCTGGTTCTTGTAGATGTTTTTTCAAACAATAGAACCATGTTTTTGCCCTTTAAATAAGCGTGATCTACGCCATTCATTTTTAAATTCTTAAAATTCTTACTTAGGTCAAGTAAGTAGCGAATTTCTTCACTGGTATAATCCAGCAAGGTCAAAAAAGATCTACCTCTTAAATTTAATCCCATATTCATCACCTCATAAATATTAACACTTCTGTGTTTACCTATATCATATAATTTGGTATAATGAAATGTAAGACATATGCAATATGATGGAGTGTAAATAAAACCAAAATGAAGGAAATAAAAAAGAAACATATTTTACAAGAAAGCACAAGAAGTGACATAGATCCCGGTCGTTTAGCCGATATTGATGTTGATTTTGTAGAAAAGCCAACGGAGCCTCTTTTTCATCAATCAGCACGATTTTTGTATGTCATCAAAGGACATGGCACATTGGAGTTGAATAAAGATCCCTTTGAAATGAAACCGGGAACCCTTGTATCCATTGTTCCTTGGACTTTGAGTGAAATCACTGAAGTGAAAGAGCCTCTAACCTACATCATACTAAAATACTCATATCATATCTTTTTAAAACACACCAGCGATTTATTTGTCCATAGTCGAGAGGCACATCTCTTATCTCTATCTCTTAGTCAAAGGGCCGTCAGCTATGATCAAAAGGACTTGTTAGATACCTTTGTTAAATGTAGGGACATTAGCTTTGAAACCTTGAACCGCATGACCCATCTTTCTCTTTCCCATGCCAATTGTCTTCTTTTTTCTTACTTGTTGGAAATAGCCACCTATCACTCTTTACGTTCCAGCATTGATACGACGGAAACCCCTGTGCCCGTTAAGGAGAAAATCTTTCAATATATGTATGAGAATTCTCATAAGAAAATCACTCTCAAAGAGATATCCGTCTTATTTTTTATGTCAGAAAGCTCCATATCGCGATTTATAAGAGAGAAAACCGGATTGTCTTTTTTTGATCTCCTCAATGAAATGCGCGTTGCAAAAGCAATGGACCTGTTGGTGCATACCGATTTAACCCATGATGAAATTGCCGATCTTCTCGGCTATACGGATTCCAGTCATTTTTCTAAATTATTCACCACAAGACTCAATATGAATCCTAGGGAATATCGATCCATCTACCGATCAAGCCACTCCGGAAGCACAGATACGGATATTCAAATTTTGGAAGAGATTGTTCAAAATTCCCATACAGATTTATCTATTAAAGATATTAGCTTGAAGTATCACAGAAGCCCCATGGAAATCAATCGAAGGCTAAAGTCCATCGTAGGAAAAAACTTTGCTGACTTTTTGCACTATGTCCGAATCAATAAATCCATTGTTAGAATGTTAGAAACCAATGATCCCATAACCGATATTGCATTTGAGGTGGGCTATAATACAATGAAAACTTTTCAACGAAATTTTCTAAAGCTCAAACACATGACTCCTTCTGAGTTTCGTAAAATTGCCACTCTACAAGAGGTGGATAAAAAATGAAGGCATTAAAAACATTGGGGCTCATTGCTCAAATCGGCCTAGATATAGTAAGTTCCATACTGATTGGTTTACTCATTGGGATGGGATTGGATACGCTCTTTCATATAGAATCTAAAGTCTTTACGATTGTTTTCCTCGTGTTAGGTACCATCGCAGGCTTTCGTTTGGTGTACTATAGAATCAAAAAATCTGGGGTGATGTCCCCAGATGATAAGGATAAGTTTTTTACAAAGGATCGTCGCGATGGACAATAAACAGTTTATTCACTCCTATATGAAGAAAAGTTCCATCCTGCTCCTTGTTCCATTCATTGTGTTTCTATGGTTCCCTCAGAGAGTTCCTTTGATCACTGGCCTTGTCTTTGGTCATTGTATCCGCATTTTGTTGTTTAAACTCCACTCCTACGAATTGAGTCGCATACTAAATGCACCGCCTCAAAAAGCAAAGAGAATGGCCGTTTTTTCTTATACGAAAAGGTTCTTAATTTACGGGTTGACTTTAACCCTAGCCATTCTTAATCCCAGGCTTCACGTCCTAGGTGCTTTTCTGGGACTTCTGATGTTGCCAATTACCATCCACTTGTTAAATTTAAAAAAC
This sequence comes from Tissierellia bacterium, assembly GCA_030537875.1. Classification (GTDB taxonomy): domain Bacteria; phylum Bacillota; class Clostridia; order Tissierellales; family Peptoniphilaceae; genus Ezakiella. The sequence continues at coordinate 58,382 of JAUNVC010000008.1, forward strand.
ATAACTATGAAATGATCACTGAAGAGATACACCGTATCAATTCAATATGTCGATCATTTTTTTTGCTCTTTAAAATAGCGTCCGTATTTTGAACTTCCAAAATGGCTTTTTCCAATTCTTCTAAAGTGTAGTACTGAATATAATCTTCCACCTTTTTCCATTCATAATTTCCAATTCCAAGACTGGACTGAATCTCATAGGAAGATACTTGTCTATTCTTCCCCGATTTTGCGCCGTACATCAATAGGATAAGTCTACTGACCATATACAGTGTCCGTATAGGCTCTTCGTCAAGTTCCTCTAACACTTGCAATTGTAGAAGTGCCTCCTTGATTTTTCGTGCACCGATAGCATCAGTCAAACGAAAGATATTGGTGGAAACACTCTTGCTCGTTAAATTTTCCACGTCAAAAAGCTCAATGGTATCTTTATCAATATTGAGTAGCTTCTCAATCTCCCCTTCTACAGCATATAAACTTTTAAATTCCCTATCCCTGCTATAATTGATGAATTCTAAAAACAAGACCTTTGCATCTTCTGCAATCTTTTTCTTACCTTCATAAATCTTTTTTTCTACCCAGCCTTCCAACTGCTTATCCGTGACGGAGTCAAATGAAATGACTCTTTTTCTCTCGGAAAGTTTCTTCACCAAACCATAATTTTTCCCCAAAGTTTCGGGACAATGATAAAGAACGCAAATCAAATGCTCGTCCCGATCCATCAAATCAATGATTCTCTTTCCAAATTCCTTCCCATGCTCTTTTGCGAAGTTTTTTATGACAACTACCTTTATATCGCTCATAAATGGTAATTGTGCCAACATTTCTTCTATTTCTGAAAAGGAATGTTTATCACCTTCAATATATGTCAGATTAAAATCTCTATAGGGCTCTTCCACATAGGCGTCAATCAAGCGTTCCAGTGTATTATCTGCTAAAAAAACCTCTTGACCTTGAAATAGATAATACCCTCGGACCATTTTTTTCTCAATTTTTTTTAAAAATGACATATATTCCATTGTTCTCTCCTTATTCGTAACACCGTAAATCCAACAATGATGGTTGTATAGATGGCATATAGTTTGAAATAAATTGGTAGCTCTTGTTCTTCTTTATAATGAGACCACGTATGTCTTCGTAGATCAAATTGCAACAACCCCTGTGTATCGGTTCTGTGAATCTCAATAGAATGATGTCGATACCGTTTTAAGACTTCTTGGTGGGGATGTCCAAAGCTGTTTTTATACCCCACAGAAATGGCCACATCTTTAGGTGCAACGTGTATCAAAAAGTCTTCTGAAGAAGAGGACTTTGATCCATGATGCGGACATTTTAAAACCATAGAATGTAGAGGGTATCGAAGCAACTTCTTTTCTTCAGCCTCCGTAATATCTCCCGTAAATAAAACCAGCGACTCCTCTCCTTTTACTAATTGTAACACAAGAGACCTTCCATTTTCATCAAGCCTACTTTTTTCATATGGAATTGCTCTAAGGAAATATCCTTTACCCAGCTTAAAAACACTATCATTGGGTACAATTGTAAAATGCAAATTATTCTCTTGAAGTACTTTTTTTACATGGTCTGGGGGTTCATGATCAGAAATAATATGCTGCATCTTAATTCGATCTGACATTTCAATAAGTGCACCATAGTGATCATAATCAAAATGGGTGATAAACACTCCATCGAGCTTTCTTCTGCCGCTTTTTACGAGATAGGGTTCGAGCACAAATTTTCCAATATGTCCTGGTCTTCTTCCCTCTCCACCCGTATCAATTAAGTAATGTTTTGAACCAATGGAAATCAGCGCTGCATCCCCTTGACCAACGCTCAAAAATTCAACGGAGCGAATGGGACTTAAAGAAAAAAATCCGGGAAGCACACATAGGATGAGCAGATAGAACATCTTACGTAGTTGATGATACCGCACATACTGATAGGGAATTTTATAACCTCCCACAAAAATGATTGTGAAGTAAAGAAGAAACCATGAAATAGATGGGCTCGGAAGAACCCACAGCATCTCTTTCCATTGCAAGTGGGTTGTGGTCCATAAAATACCATGGGCCAAGAGATTGAGTATCGAGGAAATGAAAAAACCAACATAGGGAATGGATTGTAAGAGAAGATACGTAAATGAAAGCATTACGTAGATAGTAAACAAGGGTACAAACAAGAGATTCCAAAGAAAGTTCAAGCCATGATAGCTGTTAAAATAATAAATAACAAATGGTAAAGTCATCAACTGAACCGATAAGAGCACGACTATTCCGTCTCCCAATATACCGAAAAAAACACGGCGGCCCTTCCATTTTGGTAAAAAGTAAATCATTCCAAACACTGCCAAATAGCTCAGTTGAAATCCTACATTAAACACCACATATGGATTCCATAGAATGGCGATACCTGCCACTCCACTTAAAATATCCATCTCGGACCAGTATGGGATATAGAGTTTTTTTATGACATACAGAGTATATAAAAGAACTGCTCGAGTAATGGATGGAGTAAAACCAACCATAAGAGCATACATCCAAAGAAGAAATACACTCATCAACTGTCGCATTTTCACAGTCGGTAAAAGGAAAGATAAGAAAAAGCTAAAGAAAAGCGCAAGTAGTCCAACGTGAAGTCCAGACACCGAAAACAAATGTCCCAAACCAAGACTTCTCATATTTTCAAATACCTGTTCTTCACTTGAAAACCGTAAGGTCAACGCCTTTGAAAGCAGGCTTGCTTCAGATGATAAGTGCCTATCAT
>JAUNVC010000009.1 GCA_030537875.1 Tissierellia bacterium
TTTGTCAAGCCTTTTTTTTCTTTTATTTTACTTTTTTTACTTTTTCTTTTTTTCCTCTGTTTTTCGAGGGTTAGAGATGGTTTGTAATATGATCCATGGTATCCATCAAGATACTTTTTTCTTCTTCTGTAAGAGGGTTTTCCTCTTCATATTGGATGAGTCTTTTGATGGCGACGTCTCCCCCTCTGGTCATCCATAGGCACTGAGCAGTTTTTAAAGTATTGATAAAGGTCGTCTTTTCTTTTTCCAATGCTTCCAGTGCATCCTCATAGGCTCCAGTTGCCATAAGATAATCAATTTTCTCGTTTTCTGCCAAGGTATGAATCTCTTCCAATCGCTCCCGTATCCGTTCCAAGACCTCTTGATTTGTTTCTTTTTCCATGGCTTTTTTATAGATTAGTTTTGCTTTGAGGTAGTTTTCCCGAGCCTCGTATAGCTCCCCAATATAATAGGCATATTTTCCATGCTGGGTTCTGTCATAGAGAGTATATAGGTCTTTTTCATAGTCCCTTTCTATTGCATCTGTTTCTGTGGATGGTTCTTCTTTATGCCAGCAAGATTGTAAGATCATTCGTGCCACAATGGTCTTGTTTTCCATAATTTCCATATGAATTTCCATGTGGTCATCTTTAAAACACTGCTCCATCCCTACAAGAATCCCATACAATTTTTCATAGTCCTTTGTAGCGATTCTTTCTTGCATGATGAGTTTCAGTGTTTCGGGATGGGCTTTTAATATTCTTTGTATCATGTTTTTGTATTCGGAGATTTCTTTTACGGTCAAGAAGTATGCCATACCTTCCAATACATCTTTGGTGGTGAAAGAAAAGGTTTGTTCATCAGCGTCCTTTGCCAAGTTTTCGGGAAATAGGGGGAGAATGATATCTTCTTTAATATAAGGAAAGATATGATCTTCCTTGGCATAGGTATAGAAAATCATATCTTTTTCAAATCCTTTAAAAAAAGTCATCATATTCACTCATAAAGGCTCTCTTTCTTTTGGTGGTTTGATATAAGAAGAGATAGGCCTTTCCTCTCATAATAAATAACAGGGGGATGACAATGAGCATCAATAGTGTTTGTATGCTTACAACTTCCATTTCTCCTCGGAAAAGGATGTCTTTTGCAAAGAAGATAAAAATATAGAACAAATTGAGCAGAAGCCACGGAAGGAAGTTGTCTTTCATAAATAGCAAGCATCGACGGAAGGCAGTCCCACCGGTTACCCCTTCCACATACACGGTCTCTGGCAATGGATTCAATACAATCTGCATGACAATGAAGAATATCATAGGGCCCGAATAAAAATTCAGTTCTCCGGCCATGAAGAGTGGTTGGCTATAGAATAATAGGAACCGCGCAACATAGATATAAAAGGCCACGTTTAGAACATTGAAGAAATAGGTTCCATAATTATAGAATAGCCCTCGTAAAGAGAAACGATTGGTGAGCGTGATTGAATTTAAAACTTTGGCAAGGACTGCATATACTGCGACGGTTGCCAATCCATTCAAAATGCCGCTGATAAAACCAATGGGTCCATGGCTCATATAATGTAGAATTTCTTCTATCCCCCTTAGGAGGAACAGGCAACCTATAAAGAAGGGAATAAAGTATTTCCCATCTCCACGTAGGGCGGCAATTGTATCTAATAGGGCTTTTTTGAATATGATTTTTAAATCTCTCATTACATTCTCTCCGGCGTTTCAATTCCCAGCAAACTCAATTGGGATTTAATCACAGCTTTTACCATGGCGACCATGGCCAATCGATGCAGTTTTGTTTTCTCATCATCCACTAAAATTGGACAATTGTAATAGTATCTGTTGAAAGCCTTGGCTACTTCCATGATTTGTCGGCTAATGAAGTAGGGCTCATATTTAACAAAGGATTCATGGATAATCTCAGGTATTTCATAGATGAGTTTCAAGAGAGTAATCTCTTCATCTGTCAATAACTGAGAATTGAGATGATCATATTTAGGCTTTACTCCTGATTTTTCAATTAAAGAATTGGTTCTGGCATAGGTATATTGGACATATGGGCCAGTTTCTCCTTCAAAAGACAAGGTTCTATCCCAATTAAATACGTAGTCCTTGATTCTTTGATTATATAATTCTTGGAATTTGATGGCACCAATCCCCACTTGTTCACTTACTAAAACTTTCTCTGGTAGGTCGGGGTTTCTGTCTTCAATGAGTTCCAAGGTCTTTTCCACTGCTTTATTCAAAACATCTTCAAGGTACAAGACTTGACCCTTTCTCGTTGAAAGTGACATACCTTCCATGCTTACCATGCCAAAGGCTGCATGAACCAAATCCTTCGCCCATTCATATCCCATGAGTTCAATGGTCTTAAACCACTGCTTAAAGTGCAAGTTTTGTTCTGTCGCAACTACATAAATATTTTTATGAAAATCATAGGTTTTTTTTCTGTAGATGGCTGCGGCAATATCTCTTGTCGCATAGGTCGTTGTTCCGTTGGATTTTTGTATGATCAGTGGGGTCAATTGATAGGGTTCCAAATCGACAATTTCACATCCATCATCTTCAACGAGCAACTTCTTGTCTTTCAATTCTTGGATGACTTCCGGCATTTTGTCCTGATAAAAAGCCTCGCCATTGTAGGAATCAAAGTGGATATTGAGCCGATTGTATACCTTTTCAAACTCTCGCAAAGATAAATCTCGCATCCATTGCCAAATCTTCTTTGCCTCCTCATCGTTTTCTTCTAATTTTTTAAACCATTGATGGGCTTCTTCTCTCAACGAGGGATCGCTTTCTCCTTCTTTATTGTACCGAACGTAGAGCTGAAGAAATTCATCAATTGGATTGGCTTCAATGGCCTCCTTATTCCCCCATTTCTTGTAGGCTGAAATCAACATTCCAAATTGGGTGCCGTAATCACCCAAGTGGTTGATTCCCACCGCATTATATCCAAGTCTTTGGGCGATTCTATACAGTGCATCTCCGATCAAGGTCGAACGTATGTGACCAATATGAAAGGGCTTGGCAATATTTGGAGAAGAGTATTCAACGATGACGGTCTTATCTTTTCCTTCGTCGCTTTTTCCATACTCTATGCCATGGGCTTCGATGGTTTCAACCAAAGTATCCATCAGAACGGATGGTGCATAGAAGAAGTTTAAATAGGGGCCAGTGGCTTCCCATCGATCAAAATAGGGTTTGGCATCAATGGTCTTTGCCAACTCTTCTGCGATGACGGCCGGAGACTTTTTCATAGTTTTCGCCAATATGAAGCAAGGCAATGCCAAATCACCCATGGACGTGTCCGAAGGAGTTTCAATTAGCTTTTCTATCTCTTCCCTTTCTAAGGGCAATGTTTTATTTAATATTTTTACTAGTTCCTGTTTAAAATTTAGCATGATTCCTCCTATTTAAAGGTGACAATGGTCACTCCAGTGTCGCCCTCTCCCACGTTTCCCAATCGATAGGATTTGACGTGGGGGTGTTTTTTTACGATGGCATGGGTAGTGCTACGAAGAACTCCTGTTCCCTTTCCATGTAGAATGGTTACTTCTTTAAGTCCGGCCATAAAGCAATCATCCAAATACTTATCAATTGCATCGTACATTTCTTCCGCATTAAGTCCTCGAACGTCGATTTCTGGTTTTACGTACATGGATTTTGTCGCACGATATTGGGAAGTGGCTTCTTGTTGCTTGGTCTCGACATCATGGACCACATCCAAGTCTCGAAGATTTGCATTGAGTTTAAGTATCCCCACTTGCAATTTCAAATCACCAGATTCATTGGGAAGTTCAACCACCTGTCCTCGCTTTTGAATGGTTCGAATATAATAGGTTTTTCCCAGTTGAATGTCTTCCGCTCGCAGGTTGGATGATTTTTTACTCTTAGATGGTTTTTTCTGTACAGAGTCCAAATGTTTTCTGAGGCGATCACGGGTTTCTTGTATTTCTTGTGCTTGTTCCTTGGACAGGGAATGGGCAAGAATTTTTGCATCTTTTAGGATACTTTCATATTCTCTTTGTGCTTTGCGGTAGATTTCCTGGGCCTCTTCCTTGGCCTTATTCAAAGAACGCTCCGCCTTTTCTCGTTCCTTTTGAAGGATGTGTCGCGTCTCTTCTTCTCTCCGTTTGGCTTCTTTTCTTAGTTCTTCCATCTCAGCTTTGAGTTGCTCTGATGTCTGACGATTGCTTTCAATCTCACTTAACACGTCTTCAAAGGCTATGGATTTCTCACTAATGTACCCCATGGCCTTTTCGATATATTTTTCTTCAAAGCCAAGCTTTCTTGAAATGTCAAAGGCGTTGGATCTACCAGGAAGACCAATCGTCAACCGATAGGTCGGGGCCAAAGTGGAAATATCAAATTCCATACTCCCGTTAACGACTCCTTCTCTTTGCAGCGCATATAATTTAATTTCTGCATAGTGGGTCGTCGCCATGACTTTGACATCTTTTTCTATCAACGTATCTAAAATACTCATCGCAAGTGCCGCACCTTCTGTCGGATCCGTACCGGCTCCCAATTCATCGAATAAGTAGAGGGAATGATGGGCATCGTATTGTAAAATATCTACAATATTAACCATATGGGATGAGAAGGTGGATAGGTTTTGTTCAATGGATTGTTCATCTCCAATATCTGTAAATACATTATCAAATAAGGGGATACTGCTTCCCTCACCTGCCGGTATGTAGCACCCAGACTTGGCCAATAAAGCAATGAGTCCCACCGTTTTCAATACAACGGTTTTTCCACCTGTGTTGGGACCAGTAATCACTAGGGCACGATTGTCTACAGGCATGAAGACATCTGTATGGACCACATCCTCTACTGGAATGAGGGGATGGGCAATTTGTTTTAATGTAAAACTAAATTCCTTTGAAATAGTGGGTCTGGTATGATTCATTTTTTTGGCATATTTTGCTTTTGCAAATACAAAATCCATTTGCGTCAAGAGTTCCACGTTGTATTCTAGGGGTTCATGGTAGAGACCAATTTGGCCAGATAACTCCTTGATAATCCTCAAAATTTCTTCCTCAATAGCGATGTGTAACTCACGAATTTCATTGTTAAGCTCAACCACTCGAGCCGGTTCAATAAAGTATGTTCCACCGCTGGAGCTAATGTCATGGACCAATCCATCCACTTGGCCTTTATATTCTCTTTTTATGGGCACCACGTAGCGTCCGTCCCGAACGGTGACGATGGAATCTTGCAAATATTTTTCATTGTTTTTGTTGGATATAAAGGCCTTGAGTTTTTCATTGACTTCATCATTTTTACGCTGGATTTTACGGTGTAAACTCCGTAGAGTGGGTGTCGCATCATCGGAAATATTGGTTCGATCCACAACTGCACTTTCAAGGTCCTCGTATAGCGATGGGTCAAAGTATAAAAGATCGGCCAGAGCGGCCATCCTGTTCCCGAGATCATGTCCCTTAAAATAATTTTTGGTCGAACGGACAATACGCAATAAAATTTTTACATCATAGAGATCAGAAATGGAAAGAGAACCTCCGATGGCGCTTTTCTTTACCGCCGGACGAACATCCTCAAGCCCTGTAAAATCTACAGAGCCTTCCTCATTGAGTAAGAGAAATGCATCGTCCAAATCAGCCAGTGCCTCTTCAACCTCCAAAGATTGTACCAAGGGAGTCAAAGATGTTATCTTCTTTTTTGCAAGCAAAGAACAAGCTTCTTCTGCGATGGATCCTATAATTTTATCATATTCAAGAGTCTTTAAACATTTGTCATACATCATTTGGATTGTTTCTTTAGAGCTTGTAACTCTTCCCGTACTTTATTTTCTCGGTTGTAGCTTTCTTCTAAGTTCATTCGTACTTTAATCAATTCATTGTCCCTACTTGTTAGAGTCTCAACGAGCTCATTGTTTTTTTCTTCTAAGCTTTGAATCTTTTGTTCCAATTCTTCAGTCCGTTGAATCATCTCATTGATTTCTTCTTTGGAATGAGAAAATGCATCCTGTTCTTCCAAAAGAGTGGCATACTTTTCTTTTTCTCGCATGACATCATCTGCCAAATTTAATAGGCATAGTGCGCAGGCATCAGCATATTCCAACCTGGGGTTGCGCATAACCAATTCTTTTATTTTCCCATTCACATAGAAGGTCAATCGATCGATATATCTATTTTCATATTCACTATTTACCGTGTATTTTTTACCATAAATGGTTATTTCTGCTTTTTTCACTACGCACCTCTTTTCTTATCTTAATTCTCCGTGAAAGTCCTCTTTCATGGTCCCTATGATGGAATCCGCAGCAGAGCGCAATTCCTCGTCTGAAAGGGTGTGATCTTTTCCTTGCATTATCACCTGAATTGTCAGGGACTTCTTACCCTCCATGGAAGCATCTCTATACTCGTCAAAATAATTGATTGCTTCTATGATGGAGATATCTTTTGACATCAAAGATTCCTTCACTTCATCAAATAATACACCCTCTTTCACGAGGAATGAAAACTCCCGTGTCACGGGCTGGAATTTACTGATGGGTTCATATTTCAATTCACTCCTGCCATAGGTTGCCAATCCATCCATGGAAAGGATGGCCATGTAGCAAGTGGGTAAATCGAAATTCTCCCGGATTTCTGGGTGAATTTCACCATAGATAGCGATTTCTTTATCATCAACCAAAACTTGGGCCGAACGGCCAGGATGAAAAAGGGTGGATGCTCCACGGACGGTTTTCACAGGAGGCATATGTCTCCATGAGAAAATCTGATCCACAACGGACTTGAAGTCATAGAAATCCCCTCCGTCACATTGGAAGATGGTGCACACTTGAGGTTCTTCATAGGCCCCTTCTCTTTCCCTGAAAATCTGACCCACTTCAAAGAACCGTAAATTCTTATTGGATCTATGAATGTTCTTCTCCGCAATTTCCAAAAAATGGGCACTCATCGTTGGACGCATGGTGGAAAACTCTTCTCCCAAAGGATTGTTCAATTCAATATAGTGAGTTTCCCGTGATATTCCTGCCCTTTCCAATAGGGTAGGTCCCACAAATGAATACGTCAAAACCTCAGAAAATCCCATTCCCTCCATAAAGTGTCGCAACTCATTTTCCAGTGTCTTCTCTTTGGTTTCATGACCCACAGAAAGCTCTGTGTTCATAGGCATGGATGGAATTTTATGATATCCATACACACGGCCGATTTCTTCAATCAAATCTATTTCTTGGGTGATATCTGGACGAAAACCAGGTATCAAAGACTCAAATTTCTCTTTCTCCTGCTTGGTTTCGATTCCAAGGCGAGATAGGGTGTTCAATATAAAGGTATCCTCTATCTCCACCCCTAAAATCTGACGGATTCTATCCTTTCTTAGGAGAACCTTCTGTTCCCTTGGCTCTGCCGTCTTAAAAGATTCTAAAAACCGTTGTTTTAATCCCAATTCCCCATATAAATACAATGCACGTTCCACAGCTCTCTTGGCAAGGGCCGGATCCAAAGGCTTGGAGAATCGATTCTTGGCTTCACTTTCTATGGACAGACGCTTTCCAGTTTGCTTGATTGTTTTGGAATCAAAATGTGCCCCTTCAATGAATACCCGTTTGGTATTTTGGGTCACTTCTGCTCTTGCACAGCCCATGACCCCGGCCAACGCAACGGGACCTTCTCCATCGCAAATGAGAATATCCCCTTCTTTGGTCTTCACTTCTCTTCCATCAATCAATGTAATCTCTTGAGATGAATCTTCTTCTTTCACGTGAATTTGATTTTGACAGATCTGATCCAAATCAAAGGCGTGAAGAGGAACTCCAGTTTCAAGCATGATGTAATTGGTGATATCTACAATGTTGTTGACAGGACGAAGGCCCGATTCCATCAAGCGAATTCGTAGCCAAAGCGGACTCGGCGCTATGGTGACATCCAAGACAACTCCACCATGATAGGCATTGACCTTCTCCGTATCAATTGATACGGTGGGGAGATCTTCTCTTTCAGACAAGGTAGGAAGCGTGTTTGTAGGAAGGATTTTCTTTTCCTCATCAAAGGTTGCAGCATATTCCAATGCAATACCTTCCATACTCAAACAGTCACTCCGGTTGGGAGTAATTTCAAATTCTATCACACCTTGATCTAGGCCCATGGCTTGGGAAAGGTCGATTCCAATTTCCGTGTTCGGATCCAGAATGATAATCCCCTCACCATCTTCTTTTTGGATGGTATCCTTACGAAACCCAATTTCTTCAAATCCTACAAACATTCCATTGCTGATAATACCACGAAAATCATGGGGATTGATCTCCGTACCATCTGCCAAGACAGCTCCAGGAATTGCAACGCCAACTTTATCCCCAACTTTCATGTTGGTGGCCGCCGTCACAATAACATCTTCTGCCGATCCAAAAGAAACCTTACACACTGTCAAGCGATCTGCATTGGGGTGCTTTTCAGTAGAAACAATCTCCGCTGTTCGAATGTTTTTTAAAATCTCCCCTTTGACTTCGACACTCTCGGCGTGGGTTCCGGATAAACTTAGCTTCTGGGCAATCTCTGTTGCACTATGCTCTTTTTCAAAATAACTCTTTAACCATTGAATTGAAACGTACATATTCTACTCCTAAAACTGTTCCAAGAATCTCTTGTCATTGTCAAACAAAAGACGCAAATTATGAATTCCGTGTTTTACCATGGTCAGTCGATCCAGCCCCATTCCAAAGGCGAACCCCGTATATACTTCCGGATCAATTCCACAATTTTTTAAAACTTGTGGGTGGACCATACCGCATCCCAAAAGCTCCATGCTCCATCCCGTTAAACTGCATTTGGGGCAACCTTTACCATGACAATGGGTACAAGTAACATCCACTTCTAGGCTTGGTTCAGTAAAGGGAAAGTAGTGAGGACGGTATCGGGTTTTTAGTTTTTCCCCAAAAAGTTCCTCTAACACAATATCAATGGTGCTTTTCAGATGTCCGATGGTGATACCCTTGTCGACGACCAATCCTTCAATTTGATGAAACATGGGTGAATGGGTATCGTCTACTTCATCATTCCGAAAGGTCCTTCCTGCTGAAATCATTTTAATGGGGGCACCATATTCCAACATGGCTCGAATCTGGACAGGTGATGTCTGGCTCCGAAGAACATGGTTTTTATCTACATAAAAAGTGTCGGAAGGATCTCTGCTGGGATGATCATCTGGCGTATTGAGCATATCAAAATTATTTTTAACCGTTTCGATTTGAGGGCCATCAATGACCCGAAACCCCATCCGTAAGAACAGGTTTTCCAACTGGACCTTTGTTTCTGTCAGGGGGTGCAAATGTCCAACTTCTCTCGTCTTTGCAGGGGCCGAAATATCCAAGTATTCTGAGCGAATTTTTTCCTCTCTCTGTTGACGTGTCAAGGCCTCTTTTTTTTCAGAAATGAAGGTTTCCAACTCGTCCCGAATTTCATTGGCAATTTTCCCCATTTTGGGGCGCTCTTCTGCGGACAACTTTCCCATATTTTTTAATATGTCCGTCAACTTTCCTTTTTTTCCCAGGTAACGAATTCGAATTTCTTCCAATGTTTCAAGAGATTCAATTTGGGACATTTCTCTTTCACATTCCATTTTCAACGCATTTAATTCTGTAAGCATTTAATCCTCCCCCACTAACATAAACATGGCTATACTTGCCGCCACTCCCGCATTTAAACTTTCTACCATACCTTCCATGGGAATTGTCAAAATTCCATCGGCGCGCTCCATCATGTCTTGACTCACACCACTGGACTCGTTTCCGATAATCAAAAAGGCTCCGTCCCATGATGTAGAAAACGACTGTCCTCCCCGCGGTGCACACGTTACAATCGCATATCCCTTTTTCTTAAATTCAAATACATCATCATCACAAAGGACACAATGGGGCATTCTAAAAATCGATCCCATGGAACTTCTGACCACTTTATCATTATAGATATAGGCTGAATCTGGACTCAAGCATACGCCAGCAAGTCCAAAGGCTTCCGCAGAGCGTATGATGGTTCCCACATTTCCCGGATCTTGCACATCTTGCAAGTACACATAAAGTCCCCTTGGAACTTCAGGAATCTGGTGGTCCTTTTCTTTGGGAACCAGTGCGATAAGCTCTCTGCCACTGACCGTACTACTGATGGATTGCATCAATTCATCGACGACCACGGAAAAGGGTAAATTGAACTCCTTTTCAAAGTCGAAAGCATAGGATTTGGAAACGTAAATTTCCTTGGGAACAACCTCTGATCGCAGTGCTTCGCGGAGCATTGTAACTCCTTCAATGGGAAAAACGGACCGTTCTTTTAAATATTTTCTTTGTGATAATTTTCTAAGTTCCTTTATTTGTGCGTTCTGTGACGATGTAATCATTGTATTCTTTCAATGTCTTTCGACTCACCGATGACGATGAGCGTGTTGCCTGCCTTAATCTTACTATCTGCCGTTGGTACCGCATTGATATGGGTATCGTTTTTAATGGCAATGACAGAAATATGAAACTTATTTCTAAGATCTAGTTCCTTGAGCTTTTTGTTGAGCCAGCTCTCCGGTGGAACCAATTCCACAATACTGATGTCCTCTTCCAAGGGAATAAAATCAACAATTCCACGATTCCCAACCAGGTGAGCCAGTCGAGTTCCCGATTCCTTCTCCGGAAAAATAATCTTATCTGCACCCACTCTTTTTAGTACGCGGGCGTGTAAATCAGAAGATGCCTTTGCCACAACCATGGGTACACCCATTTCTTTTGCAATCATGGTGGCCATGATGGCAGCTTGGGGTTCTTCTGCAGTTCCTACAATCACACAATCACAGTTTCCAATTCCTGCTTCTTTCAAAGCGTGTTCGTTCAAAACATCGGCTTCAATGGCGTAGGTTGCCATGTCGGTCACTTGCCGCAACACATTTTTATCGCGATCAATTACCATGACCTCGTGGCCCAATCGAATGAGTTCTTTCGCCACATTCATTCCAAATCGTCCCAAACCAATTACACAATATGAATTCATATTTCCTCCTAACCTACGATAATATCATCTTTTGCATAGCGAATATTATCGTGTCTTTGTTTCTTTTGAATGGCATAAAGAACCGTTAAAGGTCCAACTCTTCCCATATACATCAAAGCAATAATCATGAGCTTACCAAATACATGAAATTTATTTGTTACACCTACGCTAAGACCCACCGTGCCAAAGGCACTGGTGACTTCAAATAGCAAATCGATAAAGCGAATATCGGGCTGTGCCAGCGTTAGCATAAAGGATATGACCAAAACCAGTAACAGTCCAACGCTAAGTATGGTCAAAGCCTTCATCACGTTTCTTACATCGATACGACGTTTAAACATTTCGATATCGTTGGAACCTTTCACCACCGATATGACGGTGGCAACAATGACACCAAGAGTCGTGGTCTTGATTCCTCCTCCGGTACTCCCTGGGCTTGCCCCAATAAACATGAGCAATATGGTCACCAACAATGTAGAATCTCTTACAAAGGCAAAATTCACCGATTGAAAACCTGCCGTCCGAGGAACAATGGCCTGAAAAATAGAGTTTAATACCTTACTTGGAAAACTAAGACCTTTTAAAGTGGTACTATTATCATATTCAATGGCTAAAAATAAAAGAGTTCCCACTAATATCAAAGTTCCTGTCATCACTAGTACAAGCTTCGTGTGCGTAGCAATCCGGATGTTGTTTCTTCTCCGAAATAGGTCGTGAATTACTGCAAAACCCAATCCTCCCAACACAACCAATGCACCAATGGTAACGATAATGATGGGTTCGTTGGTATAATCTACCAAAGAATTTCCTAAAATATCAAAACCGGCATTACAAAATGCACTGATGGAGTGGAATATACTAAAGGCCAATCCTCTTGAAAAACCAAATTTTGGAATGAAAACCAAAGAAAGGAGCAGTGCTCCAATGGCTTCAATGACAAAGGTATATTTCAAGACCACGGAAGTGAGTCGTACGATACCACTTTTTTGATTGGTATTGAATTGTTCTTTTATGATGACTCTCTCCGTGAGGGTGATACGTCTACCGGTAAAAAGAAAAAAGATGGATGCCACGGTCATAAAACCAATTCCACCAATTTGAATCAAGCAAAGGATGACGCCTTTCCCAAAGGGGGTCCAAAAGGTCGCCGTGTTTTCCACGATCAATCCCGTTACGCAGACCGCCGATGTACTGGTGAAAATGGCATCAATTACGGTGGAGTCCGTGGTCTGATACCGCGCAATTGGTAGCATTAAAAGAAGACTCCCTAGCAATATTAGAAAAATAAATCCTAAAGCCAGGGTCTTCGGTGGTGAGGACAATAGTTTTCGAATCTGTATCTTCATATAATCTCCTTCATATATGCATACATTATACACTTTATTCGTCTGATTTTCAATAATTAGAATGGAATAGATTTCGATAATAAAAGCTAGACATATTAGTATTTATAGAAATTATAATTTCTATTTAAAAAAGCGATTATTTTATTTTTTTTTTGGTATAAATCTCAATAGAAGATAGTCCAAGAACACAAATGACAATGCAATGAAGGAGAACAAAATGAATAAAAGCATAAAAAGCAGTATTGGCATCATAGCACTGGCGATTTTGTTGGTCTTATTCTTATGGTTTGGATTTTTCTGCCGTCCTTCCATTCATTACTTTGGGAACCCACTTCCCACAAGAGAAGGAGAAACTTCTATGCGTTCCATAGCCATCAATGGAGAAATCTATACTTTAAATCCAGGGGACAAAACCGACATTCAAGTTCCTCGAGCAAAGGAATTAAAAATTACCAAAGCCACCCTCTATACACCGGATTTCTACACCATGAAGACCTCTCACAAAATCTCAAAGAAAAAGAACCATGGGTTTATCCGTTTCCCTCTTATTCGGAATCTACAGTCTATCAAAGGGGAACCTGCGGAAATCGAGACCATCATTCTTCCCATCGAAGAGGAGGATAGGGTCACTCTTCAGTTGGTCAATGGGGAGGAAAAAATCCTCCATGAAATCACCATTCAATTGCAATAAGTAAAAAAAGGGAAAGATCTCTTTCCCTTTTTTGATGCATATTTTTCGTCCTTCCAATAAAAAAAGGCCCGCAGGCCTTGGTGGAGATGGCGAGAATCGAACTCGCGTCCGAAAACCCCTCGTAGAAAACCTCTCCGAGCGCAGTTTGTTTTAAATTTCCCTTTTACCTATAAACAAACAAAATCGAGTATAAGGTAGCTTTTCATGAAATAATAAGGCTAAAAGCATCCCCTCATTATTCAACTCGTGAATTGAGATTCCGTAGTCCGTACGAGAGATGGGACAGGGAATGTGCCGCTTTTAATTAAGCAGCGAATGCAAATTCGTTATTTTCGTTTGCGTTTATATTTAGGTGCTCTTTTTTAACGTTGTTTCGCGAACAACGGCTCGCTTTTTCCTACAACAAGATTCCCGTCGAAACCGGTACATCCCCTCGTACATCATATATACCCTCTTCGTTCACTGGATAAACCATATGGGTATATATGAAATGGTGATACTATGCTTATAAACTATGGGCTGGGAGAACGTGTCCAAACCTTTCATTCTTACAATCTGATCCCTTCGGTGGATTCCTTTGCAAAAAGACAAGTGTCTACCCATGATTTTGATGTTTTTGGTGAGTTGAAGAACAACTGTGCCTCCGCCTCCATGCTAAATCTTTGGATTTATTACATGGAGCGAGGGATCTTACCCAAAAAGGATATACAAAAGCTCATGAGCTTTCTCCATGGCCGTGTTGGGAGTGGCCCCATTACGCCCGTTTCCTATCGATTGTTTTTCCCGCGATTGACCGAAGAAACCTTTCAATGGAAGCCAAAGAAACATTCTTTTTCTTTACAACAACTGCCTTCCATATTAGATGAAGGCCATCCCGTCCTACTTCTTCTCTACAAGCCTTCAATGGAGTTTCATTACGTGCAGGCCCTTGGCTATGATGAAGAGTATATTTTGGTGTGTGACAATTGGAGTCATCACAGCTTACGGCAACTTGATCTCCGTAAGACCAAGGTTTTTTTCAAGTGGTATTATACTTTCGGTTAATACTTCTTTCTCATGAGATCTCTTTGAATGTCTCTTTCTTTGATGGACTCTCTCTTATCGTAATGTTTCTTACCCCGTGCCAGTCCAATTTCCATTTTAATATGTCGTCCTTTGGTGTATAGGCTAAGGGGAACCAAGGTCATGGATTGCAATTTAATCTCTTGGGATATACGTCTGATTTCTCTTTTATTCAACAAGAGTTTCCTGTCTCTTAAAGGGTCT
The DNA here is from genome assembly GCA_030537875.1 of Tissierellia bacterium. Classification (GTDB taxonomy): domain Bacteria; phylum Bacillota; class Clostridia; order Tissierellales; family Peptoniphilaceae; genus Ezakiella. The sequence goes on from JAUNVC010000009.1 coordinate 14,288, forward strand.
TCGTTGAAGCGATTTCCCTCCGTATAGGGACTCACATGCATTCCAACCACGAAGACTTCTTCTCCCCGTACGGTACAATAGCTTTCTTTCAGGTTAGCTTTTCCTTGACGGATACTCTTTACTTCCGTTCCCTTTAATACAATCCCCGCTTCAAAGGTTTTCTCGATGAAAAAATCATGGCGGGCTTTTTTATTTCTTGCGAGTATTTTTCCTTCCATTCTTTTTCGTCTCCTCTATCCATTCAAAGTCGATGGTCAGTCGATTCATATCGACTCTCGTCAATTGTACTCTCACCGGTGTTCCCACTTGAAATAGTTGAGAATTGCCTTTGAGTCGAGCGGTCATTGTGTCCGCATCAAATACATACCTTCTCATCAACGATGGATCATTGATGAGTCCTTGCACGGTATTATCCAGTTGAACAAACAATCCAAAATCTGTCACACCACTTATCTTCCCTTCAAATATCTCTCCGATATGATCTGCCATGTATTCACATTTTTTCAGTTGAATGGCATCTCTTTCCAGTTGTAGAATGATTTTCTCAACAGTAGATGCTCTCTTGGCAGCTTTTTCCGCTTTCTTTTGAAGTTCTCTTATCTTCGCTTTGGTTAGTTTTCCTGCCAAATCTGCACTGATGACACGATGAATAAATAGGTCGGGATATCTTCGAATGGGAGACGTAAAGTGAGAATAATTTTCCAATGCCAAAGCATAGTGTCCCTCGTTTTCATAACGATATTCAGCCTTCGACATGGATCGTAAGACCATATCATTGATTTTATCAAAACTCTCGTTTTCCCTGTTTCTATCCAACAATTTTTGGAGGGATTTTGCATCCACCTCTTTTTTTAATTGGATACCGAAGGGGCGAAGTAAGACTCGTAAATCTTCTAGCTTTTCTTTTTCCGGTTCGGGGTGAACACGGTATAAGAAAGGAAGATTTTTCTTATGGTACTTGGTTGCTATGGCTCTGTTGGTTGCAATCATACATTCTTCTATAAGTTTCTCGCTGAGCCCTTCTTCCCTGGGACGAATGTCCACTACTTTCCCTTTATCATCTACAGTTATCTTGCTTTCCAAACTCTTAAAAGAAATGGTTCCTCTCGTCTTTGATTGTTCTTTCAACAATTCATAAAGTTTTTTTGCCTGATCTAAAAAGGTACGCAAGTCCTTTTTATATTTGAGGGTCTTGTCTTTCTCATAATATCGGTTGAGGTCATGATAGTTCAATCTATAATTGGACTGGATGATTGTCTTATCCACGGACAAGAGTTTTGGAACTTTTCCCTGACTCACTTCCATGGAAACGGAAAGAGCATATCGATCCTCCTCAGGATTTAAAGAGCAGATTCCGTTGGATAAAACCTCTGGCAACATGGGCAAAACAAGACCTGGTAAATAGACGGACATCTGTCTTTCAAATGCTTCTTCTTCCAACAACGAGCCTTCTTTGACATAGTGACTTACATCCGCTATGTGAACTCTCAAAATATATCCCTTGTCGGTGGGTTCAATGGATATTGCATCGTCAAAATCCTTTGCATCCAATCCATCAATGGTCACGGTAAAGAGATCCCGAAAATCCACCCGATCTTTAGAGGATAGTGGCTGGGAGGCCACTTGTTTCGCTTCCTCTATGGTGGGCTTTTGAAAACGGGTTGGAATATCGGCTCCTGCCACAAGACTCAATAAATCAACGTGTTTTTCTCCCTTGACACCCAAAAATTCTACAATGGTACCAAAATACATCTTACGTTTCTTGTCAAAGGTTTCCAGCTGGGCCTTGTATTTTCCATTTCTTACAATTCTAACATCCAATGGATTGGTAATTTTAACGGGATAGGGCAACTCTTTGTCCGGTTTAAAATGAAGTTTTTTCTTGGAAATGGTCATGGTACCAACCACGGCCTTCGGTTCCTCCCACAATACTTCAATGACTTTTGCCACCGAACGAGTATTGGTTTGTTTTAGAAGAATGTACCGAACTTTATCTCCATCCATGGCTCCTAAGGTCTCGTTGGGTGGCACAAAAAGATCATCCTCACTTCCCTCGATGTCGATAAATCCAAAGTCCTTACGAGTAGCCAAAAAAATGCCCTCCAAGGCTCGGGGCATTTCCTTATGAATTGTGACCTTACCCTCTAGGAAAAGACTCCCCTCATCTTCCATGGATTTCAATACAGATTGAAACCATCGACGATCTTTCTTTCCGATGCCCAATCTTCTTCTCAAATCATTTAAACTGATGGTTGGGGTCTTCTCCAATTCATTTTTTATTCTTTCTTTTATCCGCAAATGTGTTTTACGTCCTTTCTAATTGATAGGCAATTATAGTTTCGATCCATAGCCAGTCTTGTGGAACAAATCTGCGTCGAATCGATAGTTGGTTTTTTCTTCTTCTTTCTGGGCTTCCATGGCAATACCAATCATTTGGTCTAAAACCGATGCAAAGGTATATCCCACATCTTCCCAAAGATAAAACGCACAGGAACCAGGTAGTGTATTGATTTCATTGACAAACATCTCTCCCGACTTACTTACCAAGATATCAACACGGGCATTGCCTCTAGCATCAATAGACCGAAAGGCCTTTTTGGCTAACTCTTTGGCACCTTGAACCAGTGTTTCATCTTGTACAAATTGATGATTTCCACCGGTTAATTTTGATTTGTTTCCGCTGACATATTTCTTTTCAAAGGAAAGATATTCCTCTTCGTTGGATGCCTCTTCCACAGAGCTGGTTTCTAGGGAATCAAAAATCCCCATGACGGCACAGTTAAACTCCCTTGCCCCTTCCAGTGCCTCTTCCACAATAATTTTTCTATCGAAGGAACAGGCCACGTCTATGGCGTGGATCAATTCCTCTCTATCATGGGCAACGGCAATACCAATGCTAGACCCAAGATTCGAAGGTTTCACAAAAAGTGGATATTTAAGGTGGTTTTCTATTTGTGCAACAACTGCATCCGGGTTTTCTTCGTAGCTACGACGGAAAAACCATTCATATTGCACCACAGGGATTCCATTGGCTTTGTAGATATCTTTCATCAACACCTTATCCATCCCCGCACCACTGGAAATCACCGAAGGTCCTGTAAAGGGAATACCATTGGTTTCAAAGATTCCCTGTAAAGCTCCATCTTCTCCATGACTTCCATGGGTTGCCAATACAACCACGTCAATGGCTAGGGGTTCTGTCTTTTTAAACAATCCCCCCTGCTCTATATATAAATGGTGATCTCCATAATTCATGGAAAAACGGCATCCCTTCTTTCCATCAAATGAATTATCTTTAAAATTTTTGAACTCTAGATAGCAGTCGCCCGTGAACATCTCTCCATCCTTTGTGATAAAAACTGGAACCACCTCATATTTTGATGGGTTGAGATTTTCCATCACTTGCATTCCAGTGATGACACTCACCTCATGCTCGACTGCTCTGCCTCCAAAAATTACGGCAACTCTTTTCATGTTTCCTCCTAATAAATATCCGTCAAATCATTTTCAAATAGCACCACATCACCGGCTCCCACCAATTGGGTTAAGAGCTGTGTGGCCTCTTCCAGTGTCTCTACAACATAGCTATCATGTTTGGGATTGGCAATTTCTTCCACTCCATTTTGAAGGGGTTTGGTGATTTTTTTACCAACAAAAATACTAAAATCCAATCGCTGGGCAATCAATTTCCCGAGGGCATGATTTTCACTTTCCTGTAAATCTCCGAGTTCCACCATGCCGGGGGTTATAATGCCTTTCTTGCCCCCTTGAAAAGATGTCAATACATCGATGGCTGCCCTTGCTCCCGCAGGATTGGAATTAAATGCATCGTCTAGGATAATAAGTCCCTGGGGGTTTTTAATGATATTCAATCGGTGTTCCACCGGTGGAATGGTTTCGATGGCTTTTTGAATCACCCTACTCTCCACGCCAAGTTTTCTTGCAACTGTGGATGCCATGGCAATATTCATCATATTGTGAGCACCCAAAAGCATGGTTTGTACTTCGATTTCTTCCGTACCCCATGTGATGGTAAAACGACTTCCCTCTTCGGTAACCTCTATGGGTTGTACTTTAACATCTGAGGAAACACCCACAAGGGAGGAAACACTCGTAGCCTTCAGTTGTCTATTGCGAGCTTCCTCACGAATCAAGTCATTATCGTAATTTAATACAAGACAATCATCTCCTACCCCGTCTGTCAGCTCAAATTTTGTTTTAAGAATCGTCTCTAGGGATCCAAAGGTTTCTAAATGACAGGGGCCCACATTGGTGATGATACCGTAATCAGGTTCCACAAGCTTTACCAATTCTTTAATTTCTCCTTGGTACCTTGCGCCCATCTCCGCCACAAAAAAGGCGTATTCTTCCGTAAGTTCGTTGTTGATAATTTTGGATAGACCCATGGGCGTATTGAAAGATTGGGGAGAAGAATAGGTTGGTAAATAGGCATTTAAAATATGATGCAATATCATTTTTGTTGAAGTTTTCCCATAGGATCCTGTGATTCCAACCACCGTTAGTCCCTTTTTCTTGAGATCTCTTAATTTTCTTTGTGCCTCTCGATAAAATTTCCTGTGGATGATTTTTTCCACCGGTAAAATGATATAAAGAGAGATATACATCAAAATCGATTGCTGCCAAAATAAATAGGCTCCAATAAAGACCAGCCCCGCAATGAGAAGAACATATCCCATGGGCGTTGGCCGATGGACATAATACCAAAGAGGAATCAGTATAAGAACCAACCCATTTAGTACCATGGCCGTTGTAAATAATCTTTTTGCCCTGGGAGTCATCACCAAGGGCTTTTTTAAATTGCTCTTATCTTTACTAAATCCAAAGGCCTTGTCTTTTCGAGTTTTTATCCATAATAAAAATTCTTCTGGGATATATCCCAGCTGTTGACTCATATGCAAAAAGTACCTAGCACGCATATACAGTAATAATTCAAATAAAATAACTACGAGCCATAATAACATATCATATAGTATAGAATCCATTGTTCACCTCTTCTATAAATGCTAAAAGTACTTTTTTAAACTCCACAAAATTATCTAAATATACATAATGTCCACCCTCAAGGACGGCAAGATTGCTATGGGGAATTTCATGATGCATCTTTTCTCCCATCCAAAGTGGCGTATCTGTGTCTTTATCTCCCCAAATGAGTTGTACTGGCATATCAATATGGGACAAGTGGGATGAAAAATCTTCATTGACAACCTTCACTAGAATGGATCGCATGATGCCCTTGGCTGCACTGTAATCCGAGGAACCATACTTTCTATAGATCTTCTCTAATCCCTTTTCTCCTAAGAAGAAATCCATCCATTTCTTTCTTCGCTTAAAACGTTTGATTCTTCTTTGTGCTTCTTTGGAGAGAGGTTCTCTTATTCCAGAAGCATCCATCAAAACCATAGCATCTATCAAATCTTTCTTTTGTCCGAGTAAAATGCCAATTTTCCCTCCAAAAGAGTGGCCAATATAAAGTACATTGGTCAGGTTTTTCTTTTGAATAAAAGCTTCCACCACATCTGCAAATTCCTTGGTGCCAAAAACGGTCGATGGCTCTTCGCTCTGCCCATGGCCGGGCAATTCTAAAGCCACCACGTGCATGTGATGCTTTAAAAGTTGAAAAATCGGTTTCACGGCGGGGAAATTTGCTCCCCAACCGTGAATGATTAAGGCCGTCATGGCACTGTCTTTTACCGACTCTTCATAATTCAAATGTAGGCCCTGAATTTCAATATCCATGGTTCCTCCATAAAATTTAAAGGAGGTTGCCCTCCTTTAAACAAATCTAAAACAATATTCCTCCGTGTTGAACGAAAAGATTGGCAAATACCAAGCTCACAATCGTCATAAGCTTAATTAAAATGTTTAAGGATGGTCCAGAGGTGTCTTTGAATGGATCTCCCACTGTATCTCCTGTAACTGCAGCTTTGTGAGCTATGCTTCCCTTGCCACCATGGGCGCCTGATTCAATGTACTTTTTAGCATTGTCCCAAGCTCCACCGGCATTACTCATAAAGATTGCCATGAGTACGCCTGTAATCAATCCTCCTGCCAAAAGTCCACCGAGGGCTTCCGTTCCTAAAAGGATTCCCGTAATAACTGGTACAAGTACGGCCATGAGTCCAGGAATAATCATCTCTTTTAGAGCAGCTGCCGTTGAAATATCAACACATCTTCCATAATCTGGTGTAGCTTTCCCTTCCATGATACCGGGAATTTCTCTAAACTGTCTACGAACTTCCTCAATCATTTGGTTTGCAGCTTTTCCAACGGCATCCATGGTAAGTGCAGAAAACAAGAAAGGTAACATTCCGCCAATGAATAATCCAGCAATGGTAGAAGGTTTTGTTAAGTCGATAGCTTGCAGATTAACAGCTTGTGTATAACTAGAAAATAGAGCTAAAGCTGTAAGTGCAGCACTTCCAATGGCAAACCCTTTGCCCACAGCAGCTGTTGTATTTCCAACACTATCAAGGGTATCTGTCACATTCCGAACTTCCTCGGGCAATTCACACATTTCTGCGATTCCACCAGCGTTGTCAGCAACCGGACCATAAGCATCTACGGCAATGGTCATTGCTCCATTGGAGAGCATCCCAATGGCTGCAAGGGAAATTCCATACAGACCAAGGGTGGGATTGTCCATTCCTCCAGCTACATAATAAGAAACAAGAATTCCAATGGCTATTGTAATAATTGGTACAGCAGTACTCATCATACCTACAGATAGTCCACTAATGATGTTCGTGCTATCTCCTGTTTCCGATTCTCGAGCAATTTTACGCACAGGTGCATGTTTGTCAGATGTATAGTATTCCGTTACCTTGGCAATAATCAATCCAACTACAAGACCAGACAAAATTGCAATAAAAGGTTTGGTTGAATCAAGAATTTGCGTCGATAAGACGAAAGAAGCAATGATGGTTATAATGGCTCCTGATAAGGTACCCAGATTTAATGATTTCTGTGGATTGCTTCCTCCCCTAACAAAAAAGGTTCCGATGATGCTTGCTAAAATTCCAACGGCACAAATCGCCGCTGCAAAGAAAACTCCTTTTTCACCATAGGCCAAAAGTCCTAGGGTAAATGCAGAAATAATAGCTCCAACATAGGATTCAAACAAGTCAGCTCCCATTCCTGCCACGTCACCGACGTTATCTCCAACGTTATCAGCAATAACAGCAGGGTTTCTGGGATCGTCCTCAGGAATTCCAGCTTCTACTTTACCCACAAGGTCGGCTCCCACGTCAGCTGCTTTGGTATAGATACCGCCACCAACTCTTGCAAAAAGGGCTATGGAAGAAGCCCCCAATCCAAATCCCGTAATGACACTAACATCACCCAAGATGAGGTAAGCTCCAACAACTCCCAATAAACCGAGTCCCACAACACACATACCCATAACCGTTCCACCAGAAAAAGCAATTTTCAAGGCCTTATTCATTCCGTCGGTGTGAGCGGCATTGGTTGTACGAACGTTGGCTCTTGTTGCAATACTCATGCCAATATAACCTGCCAATATGGAGAACAGAGCTCCTACTAAGAAACACGCGGCCGTTAGCCAATCGATTACAAAACCAAGAATAATGAAGAGTAAGACAATAAAAATAGCTAACGAACGATATTCACGTTTCAAAAACGCCATGGCTCCTTCATGAATGTAGTTGGAGATTTCTTCCATGCGTTTTGTTCCGACGGGCTGTTTTTTAATATACAAAGCCTTCGACAAGGCAAACAAAAGCGCCACTGCTCCAACAACAGCAGCTAAAATCAATATGATTTCCATTTTTCCTCCTTAATTAACTAACGGCTGCTAGTACCAACGTTGATACAAAAAATAAAGCCGCTGAAATAACGGTCAGTCTTTTCAGAGTAGCCTCTTTCGATGCTGACTTGTTTCTCCCCCATAATGCTTCCGGGGCAACTCCCATCAATACACTATTTTGATCACTTCCCTCTTGAAGCATCATCAATCCTGTCAAGGACAGTGCGCTTATGAGTACGATCGCATACAAAATATTAATCATCCAAACACCTCCTTAGTGTGGGTTCTTACTAAGAAATTTTACCACAATTCCGTTTAATATTCAAGTATAGAGTAAAGATTTATAAAAATTTACACCCCAATAAGAAATCGGGTTTCCCCGATTTCTTTATCCTTCATTCCGGATTGTATAAAAATTCTTAAGTCCTCTATATTCACTAACACTTTCCATTTCTTCTTCAATTCGCAACAACTGATTGTACTTTGCTACACGGTCCGTACGAGCAGGAGCACCTGTCTTTATTTGACCTGCGTTGAGTGCAACGGCAAGATCAGCGATAAAGGCGTCTTCTGTTTCACCACTTCTGTGTGAAATCACCACCGTATATCCGGCCGATTTTGCCATCTCTACAGCATCAATGGTTTCTGTCAAAGTACCAATCTGATTGAGTTTAATCAAAATGGAATTGGATATGTTTTGATCGATTCCTTTTTGTAATCTCTCTGTGTTGGTGACAAATAGGTCATCACCCACCAGTTGAATCTTACGGCCAAGGACTCTCGTGAGGAGTTCCCAATTTTGCCAATCATCTTCATGTAGCCCATCTTCGATGCTGATTAAAGGATATTTTTCGACCATTTCCTCGTAATAGGAAATGAGTTCCTTTGCGGTAAGTTTCTTGTTCTCTCCCTTTAGATAATACACATCTTCTTTTTCCAGATAAAACTCATTGGCAGCCGCATCAATGGCTAGATACACATCTTTGCCCGGGACATATCCTGCTTTTTCAATGGCCTCCATGATGACTTGTAGGGCTTCTTCATTGCTTTTTAGATTGGGTGCAAACCCTCCTTCATCACCAACAGCCGTCGATAATCCGCGATCGGTTAATACTTTTTTCAATGTATGATATACTTCCACACCCATACGAAGTGCTTCTTTGAAGGATGTGGCTCCCATGGGTAAAATCATAAATTCTTGAATATCAACGTTGTTGTCGGCGTGCTCCCCACCATTTAATATGTTCATCATAGGTACGGGAATCGATTTGCTATTGGTCCCTCCAATGTAACGATAGAGTGGCATATTCTTCTCAGCAGCTGCCGCTCTTGCTACGGCCAAGGAAACTCCCAATATGGCATTTGCTCCCAACTTTTCCTTGTTGGGTGTTCCATCAAGATCAATGAGAATTTTGTCGATCAGAGTTTGTTCAAATACAGAGAGTCCTATCAATTCCGGTGCAATTTCTTCATTGACATTTTCCACAGCCTTTAAAACGCCTTTTCCCATATATCTTTTCTTGTCGCCATCTCTTAATTCCAATGCTTCGTGAATCCCCGTTGAAGCACCAGAAGGAACAATGGCTCTTCCCATGGCTCCTGTATCGGTTACAACTTCGACTTCAATGGTTGGATTCCCTCTGGAATCCAATATTTCTCTGGCATGCACATCAATAATATAGCTCATTTTACACCTCAAATTCTATAATTCGTTTGAATTCTTCATATTTCAGAGAGGCTCCTCCAACAAGAACACCATCTACTTGAGGAGACGCCATCATATCATCAATGGTCGAACCATTGACGCTTCCACCGTAAAGAATATGAACCTCTTCTTTCACTCCGGGAGCCATGACTTCAAGGGTGTTACGAACAAACTCACACATGCTGTGAATATCCGATGCTCCCATGGGCTTTCCTGATCCTATGGCCCATATAGGTTCATAGGCAAAAATCATGGTCTTGATTTCTTCCTTGGAAATTCCTTCTAACCCTTCTTTCAGTTGTTTATAGAGAAAGGCCTCGTAGGTTTTTTTCTCTCTTTCCTCCTTGGGTTCCCCAATACAAAAGATGGGTGTTATACCGAGTTCCAAGGCTTTTTTTAATTTTTGATTGAGGATACTATTATCTTCATGAAACATGGTTCTTCGTTCAGAATGACCAATGATAACATGGTTTACTCCCAGGGAAATCAATTGTGTTCCACTGATTTCTCCAGTGTAGGCCCCTTTTTCTTCCATATGCATATTTTGTGCACTGATGGAAATGTTTTCGTTGGTTATACGTTCTTTTCCCAATGATAAGTAAATATAGGGAAGAGCGAGGATGGATCTTCTTCCTTCGGGAACATTGACAGAGTTTAGGTTATCGAGAAGTTCCCTGGCCTCTTCAACCAATAGATTCATTTTCCAATTTGCTGCCAAAATCTTCTTACGCATGACTCTCCTTATCCTTTAAAATTTCTATTCCTGGCAAACGCTTGCCTTCCATCATCTCAAGAGAAGCTCCTCCACCGGTGGACACATGACTTACTTCCTCTTCATAACCAGAAAGTTTGATGGCATGGGCACTGTCTCCCCCACCAATAATGGTCACACCTTGCGTAGCTGCCATGGCCTTGGCAACTCCAAAGGTTCCCTTGCTATAGGCTGGAATTTCAAAAATTCCCATGGGACCATTCCAGACAATGGTCTTTCCTTTTTCTATCTCGCTGGAAAAAAGTTCTAAGGTCTTTTCACCAATATCGACTGCCATGGCATCTTCTGGCACATGGCTTACGTCTACATTGGTCACGCCTATTTGCTTTTCAATATCCTTGGTGACAAGTAAATCCACAGGAAGCACCAAGCGAACGGAGCGATCCTCTGCTTTTTTCATTAAATCACGGGCCACAGTAAATGCATCTTCTTCCACAAGGCTTTTTCCCATAGCATTCCCCTTCGCACCTAGGAAGGTATTGGCCATGGCCCCACCAATAAGAAGAATATCCACTTTGTCTAACAAATGCTCAATGACGGTGATTTTGTCACTGACCTTTGCACCGCCCAAAATAGCGATAAATGGCCTTTCCGGATTCTCCAAAGCATCCCCCAAATGTTTGATTTCTTTGGCCAACAAAAATCCCGATACACTGGGAAGAAGCGAGCCAACTCCAACATTTGAGCAATGGGCTCTATGAGCCGTTCCAAAAGCATCATTGACATAATATTCCCCCAAGGAAGCAAGCTCGGCTCCAAAGGTGGGATCATTTTTCTCTTCTCCCGCAACAAAACGGGTGTTTTCTAGAAGCATCACTTCTCCATTATGGAGAGAATTGGCCATTTCTCTTACTTCTTCGTTGACCACATCTGGTGTGGAAAGGAATCCAACTTTTTGACCAAGAAATTTTTCCAATCTTTCTTTTACGGGAAGAAGGGAGAATTCTTCCTTGTATTCTCCCTTCGGTCTCCCGAGATGACTCATCAAAATCACTTTTGCTCCGTGATTTATAAGATAATTGATTGTTTCAAGAGAGGATTTAATCCGAAAGTCATCGGTGATTTTTCCATTTTTCAATGGTACATTAAAATCACAACGGACCAACACTCTTTTTCCTTTTACATCAATGTCTCGTACATCTAATTTCATACTCTATCCTTGCTGTGCAATCATCTTTGCCAAATCCACAACTCTGCAGGAATATCCCCACTCATTGTCATACCATGCTACAATTTTCACCATATCATCACCCATCATCATGGTAAGTTTTGAATCTACGATGGAACTGTGAGGATTTCCTTGGAAATCGATACTGACCAATTCTTCCTCCGTATATTCTAAGATTCCCTTTAATTTGCCTTCTGCTGCTTCTTTCAGTACTCGATTGACCTCTTCCATGGTCGTGCTACGGTTCAATTCAAGAACAACATCAACGGCACTGACCGTGGGGGTAGGAACACGTAGAGCATATCCATTCAATTTGCCTTTCAATTGGGGAATAACCTCTGCCACAGCTTTTGCTGCACCTGTGGTGGTTGGAACCATGCTGAGAGCAGCTGCTCTTGCTCTTCTTGGGTCTTTTTTGTGACGAGAATCCAATAGCATTTGATCTCCCGTATAGGCATGGACGGTGGTCATCAAACCTCTTTTGATTCCAAAAGTGTCTTCCATGACTTTCGCAACGGGTGCCAAGCAGTTGGTCGTACAACTTGCGTTGGAAACAATGTGATGCTCTTTGGGATCATATATTTCATCATTGACACCCATGACAATGGTGGCATCCAAATCTTTCCCGGGTGCAGTCAAGATGACTTTTTTTACAGTCCCGTGAAGATGCTTACTGAGGCTTTCCTTATCACGGAATGCCCCCGTCCCATCAATGACCAATTCAACACCGGCCTCTCCCCAGGGAATATCTTCCGGTGTTCTGAATCCAGAAACACTTACTTTTTTTCCATCAACAATAAAGCCTTCATCGGTGGCTTCGATGGGCTTAGAAAACTTTCCATACAAACTATCATATTTAAATAGATGCTTGAGATCCTCAAAGTCACCCGAAGAGTTTATATGGACCAATTCAAGACCTGGTATGTCTTGTTCCCATAAAATTCTTGCCACATCACGTCCGATTCTACCGAATCCATTAATTCCAACTTTCATTGATAACCTCCTAAATTCTGAACTATATGTTCTTTCTCCATTATACTATAGATTCAAAAAAATTTCACATAAGAAAAAACCGCATACAAGATGCGGCCTTTCCTTAACAGTCTTTTTTCTCTACCGTAATGTAGCCGGCTTTTCCAAGAATTTCTTGCGATGCTTCGAGCTTTGCTTCGTTCATCATAACAATCGGTCCCGTACATCCCATGCCACTTTCGGCATAGATTCCAGCTCTCCACAGTTCTTCCACTGCATCTTCCAATTGCATGATATCGATTCCTCCGATGGAGGCATCACAAACTTCTTTTTCTGGCATCTTCACTTCTTCTTTTGATTCAACCTTTTTGGGCTCTTCTTTGAAGGAAGCAAGAATTTTGTCTAAACCAGCTTTCTCAGCTTTTTTATATTCGGTCTTTACCAAATCTTTGAGGCCACCACGAATACTCTTTGCAGCATAGCTTATAGCATTGGCAATGACTGGATACCCGCTGGCTCTTGAAACAATCAATACAACTCTGTCGTACCCTCTTCCAATACCAGGGCCATATCCATACCCAAAGGCTTCAAAGGAGCCGCCGGTTTGATAACTGGAGAAAACCTTCATCAATAGGTTTCCAGTCAGTGTATCCGTGACCATGACATCGGGCACGCCCATTAGGAGGTCGTTTCCTCTCATGACGCAACCGCCATCGGCTCTTTTACTTTCAGCAAAATGAATGTCGTATCCATTGTCACGGAGTTGTTTCAATCCTCTTTCAACCTGTCTGGCACCATCCACATTGAGAATACCAAGAGAAGGCTCTTCTACTCCCATGGCCTTGGCAGTGATAACACCTGCGATACCATTTAGAATCATAGCCTCCACCCTGTGTGGTGAGGTGGTACCTGTGGTGGTTGCAATGGTCATTTCTTCACCCATGGCAGGGGTAATGACGCGACCTACCGTGCTTACTCCAATGGGGAAGTTATAGTGCATTGTAACACAGGCATCAATTGTACCTTCGTCTAACAATTTCTCCATCATGGCATAGCCTTCTTCGTCTGTCTCAACAGTATATTGTTCCAGTTGAGAATCCACTTTGGGGCCAATCAAAACAACGTCCATAGATGGATCCTTGGCTTGGGCAATTTCAGCACCTTTCACCAAGTTTTCTGTACCATGTTCACTTCCAAAGGCAGTAAGACCGATTCTTACCTTTTTGGCAAAGCCTCCGGTTTCAATGCCAGTTGCAATGTCGTCGAAGACCTTTCCGATCAAATTTTTAATATGTTGTTCGCTCATGTCTTCTCTCCTATTCCGTGATCAATGTAGCCGCAAATTCTTTCATTGCCTCTGCTACATACTTTTTAATCGTATCTTCAGAGACACCCTTGGACTCTTCTCCCTTCTTGCCGTCATTCTTTTCAACAACAATGGATGTACCATCAAATAGGTTTGTCATTCTACCAAGGAATAGACTTCCTTTACCAATGATCATGGCACGGTTTACTCTACCTTCCATAATATCTTCTCTCATAAAACCTAGGTAAGGTACACCAGAGGGAATGTGTCCTTGGGTTGGAGCCCATCCCTTCATTCCACGTTCTTTGGTAAAGCTGAGCAATTCAGATTTTTCCAAGTCACCTTTTTTGACTCCCAAGGCAGCAATCATTTTATAGTTTGCTTCAGGAACGTCTCCAGCACCGGCAGGTTTGGTGATATCAGGGTTCTGCATTTCTACAGAAAACTTGTCGATATCGGTCAGTTTTAATCCTGCTCTATCAAGAGGATCGGTAACAAGTGATGTGATAACAGCTTGTGGAGAAGAACCCGTACCTACTGTGTGACGACCGGTAATGTCATTTCTAAGAAGAGGACTTACACCATCGTTTTTACTGATAATCGTTGCAAATCCAGCAACCACATCTTCGATAATAGGTAATCCTTTTTTCACGTGGTCTTTTCCGTTCATACCAAGTTTTGCTGTGGAACCACCGGCAACTACAAGAACATGATCGAATGTTCCTGCACTGACCAATGAGCTTGCTACCAATAGGGCGTGAGAGGGTGCAGCACAGAATCCACGGGTATCAGATCCAGAGGCATTGACCAATCCTGAAAATTCAGCGATGGCTTTTGCGAAGTTTCCTCCACCTCTTTGGTTCATATCTCCACAGGCTTCTTCTGAGCACTCAACCACATATTGAATGTCTTCTGCATTGATATCATTCTTTGCAATACAGTTTAAAGCAGCAAGTACACCGCTGGCCTTGGAAACTAAGTTTTCCAAGAGAACATGAGCGTTTAAGTTGGGATCCACATCGTGGGCACGCTTTACGCATCCAACCACTTTGTCATTGAACATGAGAGCTTCTGCTCCATGATTTTCGATTAAGTCTTTGATTTCACTATCATCAGCACCGTCTTTTAGGCGAGCAACCAGTTCATCACCAATCAAAGGATGGTTGGTCAACTTTTCTTTTACTGCATCACTAAAACCATGCTCTAAACGAACCAATTCAAACGTATCAACAATTTTAATTAATCCTAAGAACTCGTCTTGAGGCATAATCTCCCCAAATTTACCGTATCTGTCGGCACCTTCTTTTTTGTGATCCGTCCAAGGTTCGCTCAATTCGTCCAAGGATTCAGGACGATCATTTCCAATATAAATTTGGTTCGGATAATATGCAACTGCATCTTCAAAAGATCTTAAATGTTTCGGTAATTCTTTCAAATATTCACTGTCAGGATGCAAAGTTCTTTCTGTGGTTTGGGTGGTTCCGTTGTGTAATACCATGTCGGGAGCGTGTACAAGTACATAACTGCTTCCCTTTACTACTGAGTAACTCAATATAATACCTCCATAGATAGAAAGACCGGGAAAAGTTCCCGGTCTTCTTAATTAGTCTTCAAATACCGTCTGTCCGTCAACTTCTGTCGTCAAAGCATCAAGTGCTTTTCTAACAAGTTTTCTTCTAAGAGCTTTTTCCTCTTCTTTATCCAACTTGGGATCTCCCAAGGGGTGAGGTATAGCAATGGTGGGTACAATTCTGTTTGCACCAACCGTTAAAGAAATAGGAACAACTGTACACATGTGAACTACAGGTAATCCTGCACGTTCGATTTCTTTTACCATCGTTGCACCGCAACGTGTGCAGGTGCCTCAGGTAGAAGTCATGATGACAGCATCAACTCCGTCTGCCTTGAGTTTTTGTGCATACTCTTCAGCAAAGGCCTTGGCACTGGCAACAGCTGTACCATTACCTACTGTGGTGTAGAACTTGTTGTGAAGGCTTCCAATGACTCCTTCTTTTTCAAATTCTCTCATCACATCTACAGGCAGAACTCTATCCGAATCTTCATTTGCGTAAACGGGGTCATATCCACCATGAGCGGTCTCATATGTTTCAGAAGTGAGATCCATAACTCCGGTAATATCGTATTCACCGTACTTGCTTGCAGAAGAACTTTCGATGTGGTCTGGGTTACCTTTCGGTACAGTACCACCAGAAGTACAAAGAGCAATCTTTGCCTTCGAAAGATCTTTGATTGCAGGATTGGGATCCACTCTGTCAAAGACAGGCATGGGGAATTCTGTTACGTATTCTTCACCGTTGAGCTTTTTGATGAGCATATCTACAGCTCTTTTAGCTCCAGTTTCTTCATGGAAGAAAT
This sequence comes from Tissierellia bacterium, assembly GCA_030537875.1. Classification (GTDB taxonomy): domain Bacteria; phylum Bacillota; class Clostridia; order Tissierellales; family Peptoniphilaceae; genus Ezakiella. The sequence continues at coordinate 30,370 of JAUNVC010000009.1, forward strand.
TGTAACGTACTCCTCTTTCGATGTAGCCTTCCTCTTCAGGTGTTCCAATCTCCTCACCTTTTGCAAGTTTCAAACCGAGAGGTGCCATTTTGGAAATGGCGGCTCCCATGGCTGCGGCGGAATTTCCTGTAGAAACGATGTAGATGCTCTTTTTGAACATATCTGCACCGGGGTTTTCTACATACATACCAGTGACACTGGGAATTCCTAATTCATTTTGAACAGCATCCGTAATGGTTGCTGCAGCCACACCGTAACGACCAGCGTTAAATGCAGGTCCTGCAATGAAAAGATCGGGGTTAAATTCTTTTACCATGGACAGAATTTCTTTTTTTGCTTCCTCAATATTTTCTCCAAAATATGAGTCTCCGCAAATGATAGTCTTGACAATTTCGCCTTCCCCTTTCAGCATGCCTTGAAGAGCATTTCCGGGTCCTACGGCGCCATCTCTGACTTCTGGCTTTATATCAGCCTTTTCTTCTCCACCGATACCGGCAAAGAACTGGTTAATATAATGCACTATTCGTATCTTTTCCAATCCATTCCCCCCTTTCTAAGAATGTTTCAATTTATTTAAATTTGCAATGTTGATCTCTCATGGATTTAATTTCAGCGTTGATCGCATCTCCATCGAGAACCATTTCCATCATACCGATTTGTTCATCATAAACATCAGCATTGATTTCGTTTTTAACTTCTTCTTCTAAAATGTGGTATACCTTGAGTCCCAACGAGACTCCGGCTAATGGGCCTGCCCAAGTGGGATCGCCAGCTGTAACAGTTTCTGCAGCAAGTCCTGCAGTTTCAGCTTCAGCGCCTCCTAAGAGTACAACTACGTTTTCAGCGCCGTATTTGTCGGCAGCTTCTTTTACTCTGTTTTGGTTTTCTAGGTCCATTGCTCCTGCGGCGGTTCAGACAAAGCACTCCGTAGCGCTAAATACGACTTCAGCTGGAGTTGTCTTAATGCACTCTTCCATTGCAGGACCAGGAATACCATCTCTGTCACCAATGATGATGACTTTCGTGTTTTCATTAAACAACGTCATGATTTCCTCCTTGATTAATTATTTACCTCTTGCTGTGAGGTATCCAAAACCGGTTTCGTTTGTGGCACCGGTAATTGCCTGAATTTCAACTTCGATGGATCCATCTTCTCTGAGAGAACCATCAAATCCACCAGCGATTACGTCAACATATTGAGTATCGCCAATGACTTTATCCATTTTTGGTAGAACAATGACTTCGTTGGCGTTTCCACCAGTCACTACAGCATCTGCTGCGGGATCAGCATCGGCCAATGATTGACTTGCACCGTCTCTACCAGCATATTCGTCTGTAATGATAACCGTCTTTACGCCTTCCTTCTCAATCTTCTTACAGTTCATGATAAGGTCCGTATCAGGGTTACCGAATCCTTCTTGACTTACAATAACGCCATCTAAGCCTAAGTACTTAGTGAGTTTTGCAGTCCAGTTGGACGAACGCTCTTTATCAGCTAGATAGACGTTTTCGTTAGTAATAATCATACCAACAAAGTTGATATCCTTGCCGTGATGTGCATAAAGATTTTTAATAACCTCATTGTTCATATGAACATATGTGGGGTTTTTGTCACAGCTGGATACACAGTTTCCGCTGACGATAGCACCATCAAAAACTTCTGTGGGATACAAGAGTGTGGGTACAATTTGCTTTGCATCAACACCATATACATAGGTATCGTGAAGAAGTCCTTGAGATTGAAGCATTTGTACATAAGCTACCTTGGGTAAGTCTTTGTACTTTTCAGCTCCTTCAAACAAAGGTAGCGTTTCATACACTTCTACCTCATCCGGTTTCATGTTTCTACCTGCTTCCGCAATATAAGCGGCCGTCTTGAATCCGGCGTATCTAAGTGCCTTTTCATGGTCATGTTGTTTCAATCCTTCTACAGGATCAGCCTTCAGTACGATGTTGAGAGTCTTGGAAAACGGTGTGTATCCCGCTCCGGGACCGCTCATATCAACGATACCTTCTTGGAAACCAACAATCTTTCCTGTTGTCATCACGGCACATCCTTTTAATACGTGGGTTCTACCGCTGCCAACAACATCCACCTTAGATAGAATTCCAGGGAAAATTCCTCCTGGCCCTTCTACTTTTACGCGGGGTTCAACAACATCTTTAACGGGTGTGATTCTGACGCTTTCGCCTGGTCTTGCCAGTTCAACATCAGCACTCGCAATGTGTTCATCCTCTAAAACCAATTTGATGATTTCCTCTTTGTTAACAAAGAGAGTTCCATCTACTATTTTGGTTTCATTACCAAATTGGACATCTTTAATAAGAATTTGTCCTAATTCGAGTCGCATAAATTTCACCTCCTTAAACTATTTCTACTGCCTGCACGTTCCCACATGTCAGGCAGTTACTACCCATTATATTTTTCGAGCATTTCCCTTACATTCTCCTTCGTTGCGTCTTCTTTAACGCGAGAATCAATTTGCTCTCCATCCTTATAGATTGCGATTACTGGTAAACCCATGACTTTCTCACCAATGGCAAGTCTACGACCAGTTGTAATATCAAAAGATGTAAATTTAATATTCTTAAATTCATCTTCCATGGCGTGAATATGTGGCATGAGTGCTTTACAGGGTTCGCAGGATGGTCCCCAGAAATCTACGAGAACGTATCCTTCTGCTTGTTTCACTTCTTGTTCAAAATTGTCTTTTGTGAGTTCTAACATTTGATCCCTCCTAATTATTCTTCGAAATTGTTTTCGATGTATTTTTCAGCTTGGGTGGCGGCAATAGCACCGTCAGCCGTTGCTGTAACTACCTGTCTTAGAGATTTTGCTCTGTTATCACCAGCAGCAAATACGCCGGGGATATTGGTGTGCATATTTTCATCGGTTACGATATACCCATGCTCCATGTCGAGTTTCCCTTCAACCAGAGCATTTTGAGGCATATATCCAATGAAGACAAATACACCAAATGTTCCGTCATTTTCATCGGCTTTGATTTCTCTTCTTTCACCTGTTGTTGTGTCTTCCACAACCATAGAACTTAGGAGTCCTTCCCCTTTGAGTTCTACAACTTGCGTATTCCACATAAATTCAATTTTTTCGTTGCGGAAAGCCTTCTCTTGAATGCTCTTAGCAGCTTTGAGTTCTTCTCTTCTGTGAACTACCGTCACTTTACGAGCATATTTAGAAATAAACATGGCTTCTTCAATGGCAGAATCTCCACCACCAATTACATAGACTTCCAAATCTTCAAAGAAAGCAGCATCACATGTTGCACAATAGCTGACGCCTCTTCCAGTAAATTCTTTTTCACCAGGGCAACCAATGTAACGAGGAGATGCTCCTGTGGCCATGATCACCGCCTTTGCTTCGTAGGTTTTGTCTTTACCAATGATTTTTTTCACTTTCCCATCCAGTTGAACTTCTTGTACTGGATCGATGGTAAATTCGGCTCCAAACCCTTCGGCTTGCTCCTTCATTCTCTTGATCAAAGATGGTCCACCAGCTTCTTCTATGCTTCCAGGATAGTTGGCAACCTCATCTGTGATTACAATCTGTCCACCAGCTTTTTCTTTCTCAATGATAATGGTTTTAAGTCTTGCTCTAGCAGCATACAAACCAGCTGCCAATCCTGCAGGGCCTCCCCCTACAATTGCTAAATCGTACATATTTTCCTCCTTATTTGGTTTAGTTCTATTATACAACATTATAGTATAAAATAAAACCGTTAAAAAATACAGAACCCCTTTGTCAGGGAGCTCTGTATTGGTACCTGAGAGATTCTCTTTCGATTGCTCCTTCGGTGACTATGCTTTCCAGAGGTCTGTCCTTCCAGCGGTCCTTTTGCCTGAGTTTTTTCCTGAAGATTAAACCTTCGGCGCCTTTCGGACTCTCCCGCTGGATATCATCCAGTTGTTATTTATTTATCAATTTCATTATACCATTTCCACGAAAAAATGCAAGGGCTTTTTTCAAGATTTCAAGATAATTTTTAAGCCATTCTTAAAATCTCATTTTTGACCTTTGCATTCAGTGGTTTTATCAGTAAATTTTCATTCTGTGTTTTGGTATTTTATTTTTATATATGTGCTATAGAAAAAACATTAATCTTCCAGTGCATTTCGACGTAGTACATAGTGCGCAATGTTATCACTATGGTCACTGACCCTTTCCAAGTTGGAAATACAGTCTAGAAAAATGATTCCCGGAGGTGCATCACAATATTTGTTTGCCAATCTACGGATGTGGTTTGCTCTATATTCTTCTTCCATAATGTCAACCATGTCTTCAATGGAAACAACCTCATTGGCCAGCTCCATATCATTGAGTAAAAAGGCATCCACCGCTTTATGAAATGCTTCCTTACATTTGGTAAACATTTCTCTAAGCTCTTCTATTCCCTGTTCTGGTATCTTAATTTGTTCTTCTTCCATGTCTTCTGAAAGTTCTACAATGTTTTTGATATGGTCTCCAATTCTTTCAATGTCGTTGATTACATAAAGTAAATCGTCCACATCTTTATGTTCTGTCTGAGAAAGAGAAGCTTGACTTAATTTTACTAAATAGTCTGTAATCTCACGCTCCATACGGTTTATCAACCGTTCTCTATCCATCAAGGAATCATAGACAGAAAATTTTTCTAAAAGAATCAAATCTTCTGCTTCATCCAAACTCAAAGAGACCATTTCTGCCATTCTTTCTGTTTCTTTTACAGCCTGCCCCAATGCAATGGCAGGGGTCGTTAGAATCCGTTCGTCAAGGTAGATGCTCACTGCCTCATCATCTTCTCCACCGGGGATTAGGGTTTCTGTAATACGAACCAATACTTTTGTGAAAGGTAAGAAAATTGCCGTATTGATCAAGTTGAAACCCAAATGGCTCATGGCGATTTGCGTTGGTAAATAAGTAAAATGCGATGTCATAAAAGGTATGAAGGTGCCTTTGAAAAGGGAAAATAGCAATAAGAATATGAGCGAACCAATCAAGTTGAATAAGAAATGGACAAGTGCAGCTCTCTTGGCTGTTTTTTGCGCACCAAAGGAACTTAATACCGCCGTAGTGGTACTTCCTATATTGGTTCCTAACAAAATTGGAAAGGCTGCTCCTAGGCTAATAAGTCCCTGCATTCCCAGAGCCTGCATAATACCGATGGCGGCCGAAGAACTTTGGAGCGCTGTAGTGGCTACAACACCAACGATAAGGCCTAGAATGGGCGAACTTAAATCTGCCATAAATTTGGTAAATATGGGGTTGGTCCCCAAGGGTTTCAATCCCTGTTCCATGGTCATAATCCCCAAGAAAATCAATCCAAAGCCGAGAATTGCCTGACCAATTGATTTGGCAGATCGTTTTTTGCCAATTACATAAAAAACGGTGCCGATCCCGATGACAAGCGGCGCATATTGTCCCAGGTTAAGTGCAATAATAAATCCCGTTGCCGTGGTACCGATGTTGGCTCCCATGATGACTCCCACCGCCTGGGTGAGTGTCATGATTTTGGCGTTAACAAAACCGATGACCATGACGGTTGTCGCTCCACTGGATTGTATGAGCATGGTTACAAAAGCTCCTACGAGTACCCCTCGAAATGTGGATTTTGTAAGAGCTCCAACAATGGCTTTTAGTTTTTTACCCGCTGCTTTTTGCAGACCTTCCCCCATCAGGGTCATGCCGTATATGAATAGGCCTAGGCCCAATATGGCTTGCATCGCTACTTTCATAGATTCACCTTTTTAAAAATGGAAATGTAAGCTGTCGTAGTGCTTCGTATAATATAATACTACAAGAATTGCTAAGATTCAAACTTCTTTGTATCTCTGGTATCATGGGAATTTTTATCAAATTGTCCTCATAGGCTGATAATATCTCTTCTGGAAGCCCCTTGGTTTCTTTTCCAAATACGATGAAATCACCATCTTGATATCTAGGCTCATCGTAGAGTCGTTTGGCTTTGGTGGTGGCAAAGAAAAATCTTCCCTGTCCATATTTTTCCATAAAACTCGAAAAATCCCTATGGACTTCCAAGTTCACCAGCGGCCAATAATCGAGACCACAGCGTCGTAGATGTTTTTCCTCCAACGAAAAACCCAGCGGTTCAATCAAATGAAGCTTTGTATTGGTAAGTGCACAAGTTCTACCAATGGCACCTGTATTATGTGGAATTTCAGGTTCCAGTAATACCACATTTAGCATTCTTCAAATAGCTCCTTCAGTTGATGATATACACCCTCTTCTCGATTGGTCTTTATCACAGGAAAATCGACGGATTGCTTGAGCTCATCGGAGGCATTTCCCATAAGATAGGCTTGCCCCGCCGCATGTAACATGGGCAAATCATTTTCATTGTCCCCAAAAGCAATGACTTCCTCCCATTCCAAACTATAGCGATGTAGGATTCTTTGGAGGGCCTCTTTTTTGTTGGCTTGCTCGTCGGTGATTTCTATGTTGTTATGCCAAGAAGAGGACGTGGAAATACCGGCCTCGTCAAGTTTCTTTCGAAAACTTCTTCGTTTCTCATTGTCGTTTTCGATAATGATGATCTTATAAATGGTTTCATCTATCTTTTTTAATTCTTCCATTGGTAAAATTATCTGCTTCATCAAGTGCTCTTTCCCCTTGGGCATTCTTCCAACAATGGATGCCTTGGGGTGATCTCCATAGGGAGTGACGAGACCATCTCGTGTATATAAGTGAAAATATATATCTTCTGTCTCTAATAAGTTGAGGGTTGTTTCCAATTGAAAACCATTTAGAGGTTTATAATAAATCTCCTTATCCTCCTCGTCGAAGGCAAGGCTTCCATTGGTGCAGGCAATAGAAAAAGGAATTCCTGTCAAGTCTTTATAACTCTTTACAGAAACATAGACCCTACCGGTGGCAAGGGCTATGTGAACTCCTTTTGCTGCTATATTTTTTAATATTTTTTGTGTATTATCCGTAATTTCATTCTTTTCATTTAGCAAAGTGCCATCCATATCGATGGCAATGAGTTTGATTTCCGATGTCATTTTTTCTCCTTGCTCTCAATTATTTTCTTCAATTCGTCCAAAAACGTCTTGCTATCTTTAAAGGAACGATAGACAGAAGCAAACCGAACATAACTCACTTCATCCAAGTCCTTCAAATGCTCCATGACCATTTCTCCAATGTCTTCCGTGCGTATTTCTTTTTCCAGAGAATTGTTGAGTTCCCTTTCAATGGAATCGACAATTTCATTCATCTGCTCAATGCTTACCGGTCGTTTTTCCGCTGCACGAATCAAACCGCGCAATATTTTATCTCGATTGAATTCCTGTGTGGTGCCATCCTTTTTGACGACCACTATAGGCGTCTCTTCAAATCGTTCGTAGGTTGTGAATCTATGTTTACATTGCAAACACTCTCGTCTTCTACGAATGGTCCTTCGATCCTCTGTTTGTCTGCTATCTACAACACGAGATTCTTCCCATCCACATTTTGGACAAAGCATATTTCCCTCCAAATAAGAAAAGCGCTGAGACAGCGCTTATTAATTTTGTAAGAAAGGTGGTATATCAAGCTTCCAAGGATCAAATTCCATGTCTTCTTTCTTTTCTTTTTTTTCTTCTTCTGAATTTTCTCCTTCTTGGCCTTCCTTAGGCTCAAACTCTGTGGCGATGACAGTAATCTTAATCGTATCCCCTAGAGATTCGTCGATACCGGCACCAAGAATAATATTGGCTTCGGGATCTACGGCCTGACGGATATAATCGGCAGCTTCATTTAATTCAAGCATACCCAAGTCTTGTCCGCCGGTAATGTTAATGAGAACAGACTTTGCACCTTCAATGGAGGTTTCCAATAAGGGACTTTGGATGGCTTGCTTTGCGGCCTCGCTTGCCCGATTGTCTCCCTGTGCATAACCAATACCCATGTGGGCGATTCCTTGATCTTCCATAATGGTTTTGACATCAGCAAAGTCAAGGTTAATCAAGTTGGGAACAGAAATTAAATCACTGATTCCCTGAATCCCCTGTTTCAATACATCATCGGCCATCATAAAGGCTTCTTGCATTGTTGTTTTCTTCTCAGAAATCTGCAACAGTTTATCATTGGGAATCGTCACCAATGTGTCCACTTTGAGTTTCAATTCATTGATTCCGAGTTCCGCATTTTTCATTCTTTGGCGACCCTCAAAACTGAAGGGCTTTGTGACCACACCTACGGTCAATATTCCCATTTCTTTGGCCAACTCAGCCACAATGGGAGCCGCTCCCGTTCCGGTTCCTCCGCCCATACCACTGGCAATAAAAACCATGTCTGCACCTTGGAGTTGTTCTATAATGTCATCCTTATTTTCAAGTGCTGCCTGTGCTCCAATGGTTGGATTGGCACCTGCACCAAGACCTTTGGTGATTTTTTCACCAAGTTGGACTTTCACTTCTGCTTTACTGGTATGCAACGCTTGACGATCTGTGTTAAGAGCAATAAACTCCACACCTTTCACGCCACATTCGATCATACGGTTCACAGCGTTGTTTCCACCGCCGCCAACACCAATTACTTTAATTTTGGCAAATTTGTCCATATCCATTTCAAAATCGATCATAGTTTCCCCCCTAATATGGTATCTACATTCATACCATTATACCACATAATTCTTATAATTTCATCTTTTTCAAGAGTATTCTCCGAATTTCTGCAAAGTTGTTAAAGATTCTCGTACCAAATACCACGATGGTTGCGTAATAAATCGGTACACCGACTCGATCCCCAAAATATGTTAACACAACTGCAATGACAGTATTCCCCAAGAATCCCGAAAGAAAAATTCCCGTGTCAAAGTGACCCGAAAGGCTCGCATTGATTCCACCAAATACGGAGTCCATGGATGCCAAAATAATGACGGAAATATAGAGGGAGAAAATGGTGTTATAGGTAAATGGTAATAATACCCCAATGACAATTCCCAAAAATATTCCCAATAATACAATGATCATATGGTCCTCCTACTCTTTCTTTGCCGGAATACGAATCTCATCTTTTTGTTCTAAACTTACTTGGATCTTATAGACGTCTTCCAAGAGCCGAACGTAACCGTTGCGTTCATATACTCCGGCATACAATCGTTCTTTATTTCCAATGGCCTCTATGACATATGGTGTGGCCTTGGAAATTCCGTCAATCCGGATGATGGGTCCCCCACATTTGATGGTGGAGTTCCCAAGCACACGTACTCCATTGACACTGATGGCTTCCGCATCATTGGCGCGAAGCTCATTTAATATGGTGAGTATATCCACATCGTGAATGACCCCCATATTGGTTTCTCCTAGAATTGGATCTTGACTATCTCGCAACTCAATTTTGATTCCCTCACCGATCATTTCTTCATATCCTGCAAGAGTTTTATACATATCCCGTAGGCCAGTCAAAGTTTCCAAAGAGGACTGCTCTTTTGTGAGTACCATCCACTGTGCCACTTCTTCTTTTAATTGGAGAATTATTTCCTCATTGATTCGCATCTGACCTTGCACTGTCTCAAGTTCACTTCTTGTCGATTCCATCCGTTCAATCGTCATGGGACTCATGTAGGTCACCTTTTCTTTCACCACAATTCCAATGACAATCCCGGTTAAAAATGCGACGATAAGTAATGCACTATATTTTTTCATCGACTCTCATCATTCCCGCTGGGTTTTGAGTAAATAAACTCTGCCGCATGGCGCACTCTTGGGACCGTCAATTCGTCGGAAGCAGTTAAAATAACTCCATAGGAATAATTCCTCAAAAGGTCCACAATTCCATTTTTAATGGTCAAAGCACTCATCAAAGTATCCTTCTCTCCCAAAACGTGGATGGTAAGAGGTGCATTGACACTTGTACCATTGATTTCCAAATGATTTTGAGCCCGTTCAATCTCGGTGTAAGATGAAATTCTTTGTTCATTGATAGCAATGGCCTCTGCTCCAGCTGAATTTACAATGGATATTAACCTTAAAATAAATTCTGGATAATCAACAATAGAAAGTTTAGTCCCCATTTCCACCGTTTCTGTTGGGTCAGAAATTTCAATGGTTATTCCTGATCCTGTCATGTCGGTTAAGCAGGCAATGGATTTGTAATAGTTCAATTCTTTATATAATTCTTTTGTCACATCATCTTTCCCAGATGCGCTTTCTTCATGCAATTTGATTTGAGTATTGAGCTCTTCAATTTCCCTTGCTTGACGCTCCAACTCATCTCGACTCTTTCTAAGCTCGATGGCAAGTTCCTTCCCTCGTAATACCCCAGAATCTGTCGTCATAGATTGGTTTTTACGAATAGTCCTCACCTGTATGCCAATAATCAAACCAAAAAGAATGGAAATGAGAAACAATACAATATGTGATTTTTTGAAATTCACCATTCACCTCACTTTCTGGGAACTACCACCGGTGGATCTAAGTTCAATTTAATGAGTCCCACTTTTTGTCCCTGTTTTTCAACATTTTTAATAGCGTTTTCTATGAAATTTAACTTGTATCGTATATTTTCTGTCGTTCCCAATTCAATCTTTATATTATCTTTTCTCAAAAGGCCAAATTCATGATTTTTCTGAAATCTGATTTCAAGGTATTGATCAACGATATCCAACTCTCTTGCCACTTCAAAAATCATCTTCAATCCCTGAAGTTCCTCTCTCTCAAAAATATTTTCGCCGGGGGTCAAATCTTCTAATTCCAGACCTTTTACTACGGGAAACACATTGGTTGCCTTGGTTTCTTTCACAATTCTTCCCTCTTCATCACACACATATACTTGCCCATTGGAAAGATAACTGAAATCTTCATTTCTTTCTTCCACTTGGATTAAAAGTACCTTTCGAGATTGTCTTGTGATGCTTGCCGTCTTAATGTAAGGCAGGCTTTCTATTTTGGCCACCGCATCTTTTAAGGGGGCTTTCAAGATATTTTCTTTAAAATGTAAACCTGACACTTTGACAATCTCTTTGCTATCAACCTTGTTGTTTCCTTCTACAAGAATTTTTTCTATGGAAAAAAAACTTGTTTGAAACAGAAAATACACCAAGGCTCCAGCTACGAGAATCAAAACAAGGAGACGGATACGCTTATTCTTTTGTATTCTCCTTTTTTCTCTTCTCGTAATTTTTTTCATACTCTACTCTCCAAATGCGATATAATGGTTTCTGCAATTTTTCGTGCCGATCCAGGTGTGTGAAAAGCTGCTGCAGCCTGTTCCATGGCCTGACGCTCTGCAGGTGAATCCATGAGATTTTGTACCATGTTCATTAAAGTATCTGCCGTCAACTCATCTTCTGTAACCATCCGAGCTGCTCCACCATCGGCAAAGGCTTTGGCATTGTAATACTGATGATTTTCTTTTACATAGGACTTAGGAATCAAAATAGATGCCTTTCTCGATGCTGCCAATTCACTTAGAGTTTGTGCACCAGGGCCGCAAATCACCAAACTTGCCTTTCCCATCAAATCAAATAAATCATGATAATAGGAATGGATTTCCGCTTCCTCAGGCTTTTGCTTTAGCCCTTCATGAAACTCCTTTTCCCAGTTTAACCCATAAATATGAATCCAGGGAAATGGTAAGTGTTTGGTGTTATTAAATATGGTAAGAATAGCTTCATTGAGGGATTTTTGTCCTCCACTTCCACCAAAGGATAATACCAAGTCCATAGGAGCTTCCTTTTGATTATGAAATCCTGAGCGAATGGGTGTTCCTGAGAAAATTTTTTCTCCTCTTCCCTTCAGCTTGGATAGGCAATCCTTGTAGGAATAGAATGTAATTTGTGAATACCGATCTAAAAATCGGCTTGTCACTCCTGGATGGGCATTAGACTCATGAATATATAAAGGTATTTTCATCAAATGGGCAGCATAGCCCACGGGACCACTCACATATCCACCAGTGGCAAGAACCGCATCGGGTTGTATTTCTTTAAAATGTTTCTTTGCCATCTTGACGCCTTTAAAAAAAGTACGGATGCTTTGGAAGGTTTGTTTGGAGGGTCGAAGAGTTAAAGGCATCGATACGATGGGTAAAAATGGATATCCCTCCTTTGCTGCCAACTTTTCTTCCAGGTGATTGGAAAGACCCATATAAAAAATCTGAGAATCGGAGTCTATGGACTTGAGTTTTTCCGCAACAGCTAGCGCTGGATAAATATGTCCAGCTGTCCCTCCGCCTGTTAGCACGTATTTCATTCCTTCAACTCCTTCCTCTTGCAACTGGCAAGAACATTAAATACCAACCCCATCATTGCCATAAAAGCAATCATGGAAGATCCCCCATAACTTATAAAGGGAAGCGGGATTCCTGTGGCAGGTATTGCATTGGCCCCTACTCCGATATGAATTAAACTTTGGACTCCAATTAAGGAAGCCACAGCAAAAAGCACCAGTGAACCGAAGTCATCGTCCAATTTCATCGATTGAATCATCAGTCGAATAGTCATAAATAATATACAAGAAAAAGTAAAAAATACTCCTATGAGACCCAATTCCTCGCTTAAAATTGAAAATATATAGTCGGAATGGGCAGCAAAGATATAGGAATATTTTTGGATGGAATTTCCTATTCCCACACCAAAAACACCACCATTTGCCACAGCATAGAGGGTCTGTAATATCCCCCATCCTTTTTGTAATGCATAGGCCTCAGGATCTTTCCACGCCTTGATCCGTAACATTCTATATCCGGTGAGTGATACTTTAAGTCCTACAAAGGCAGCAAGTCCATAAATGGGAATCTCCCATAGATGCATATAGGTGACAAAGTATAACATAAACATGATGATACCTATGACCATGGTCGTACTCAAATCCCTCTGTTTATATACAATTCCTAGAGCCAGGGCCAGAATTCCAAAAAATACAAAGGGAATGACGGTTTGCTCTCTGCGATTGGATAATAGAGATGGAATGTATAAACAAATTCCAAATTTGAGAAAGTCACTGGGCTGTATCGTGGAACGCAGAAAGCTAAAATACACCCATCTCCTTGCACCATATATTTCTACTCCATAGGACGTAAAGGTCAATAAGCACAGTCCCATGGTAATAAGTAAAATGAAAAAGGAGGATTTCTTCCAAAAACGTAATGGAATTATATAGGTTGCAATGGTAGAAATAATTCCGAGAATCAAGTAGATTACGTGTTTTTTAAAAACATGTAGGCCATCGTTATACTCAGCAATGGCATATGGATAGCTCGCGGAATAGACCATCACAATTCCAATCAAAAGAAGTATGGTCATTGCTGTAACGATTCCATAATCTACTCTATGCTTCTTCATTTCCTACCCCTATATACCTTCTAAATTCCATGCCCCGATGTTCATAACTTTGAAATTCATCAAAACTACTTGCCCCAGGACTAAGTAAAATGCTATCCCCCAGCGAAGAGATCTCCATGGCCTTGTGTGCTGCGTCCTCTAATGTGGAACATAGCTCATATTCCAGGTTCATTTCTTTAGCTAGGCTAGCCAATTTCTTTCCAATGCCCCCAAAAAATATCATTTTTTTGGTCTTTTCATTGGCGAGTTTTAAGAGCTCGTCCATCCGAGTTCCTTTATCAAATCCGCCCAGTAAAAGAATGGTTGACTTCTCTACACTTTGCAAAGCAGATATGGTAGCAGACGGATTGGTTGCCTTGGAATCATCTATTATAATTCTGCCACGAACGACACCGACCTGTTCCATCCTGTGGGGATCCAATCGAAATCTTTCTATCATTTTCCATACTTCAGATAAAGGTAATCCGTAGATAGAAGCGACCAAAAATGCAGCCATATAGTTTTGAATATTGTGCTTTTCTTGATATGGCAACTTTTCTATGGGAATGGAGTACGTTGAAGTTCCATTTCTTACTTCTATCAATCCACCAGATACATAGGCGTGTGCCCCCTTCTTTTCGTCCATGGAAAAGAATAGCTGGTTGGATTTGGATGAAATTTCACGACAATTCGGATCGTCCATGTTAAGAATCACATAATCATTGGAATCTTGATTCCGAACTATATTATACTTGGCCTTTTTATAATTTGCAAAGGATTGGTGCCAACTCAAATGATCCTCTTCAATATTCAAAATCAGAGCAATAGATGGCTTCAATGAACCACTATGCTCCAATTGATAACTAGATAATTCCAACACGTAGAGCTTTTCTTCTTGTGATACACATTCCATGACAGGGGTTCCCACATTTCCTGCAATGATTGGATCAAATTTTTTTAATATGTCTCCAATCATTTTAGTGACGGTGGTTTTCCCATTGGTTCCTGTAATGGCAATACATTCCTTTGGCTTTACCTCACGATAAAAAAAACCTATATCAGAAAGTACAGGAATATTATTTTCATTGCATACCATGACCACCTCGTCTTGGGGTGGAATGCCAGGGCTTTTTACTGCCATTTCAATAGAGTCCATATGGATGTTTGCAACATCCAATACAGAATATCCTTTGTTTTTATAGGATGCCAAAAGTTCTTTATTTCCATCATACAAAATAAATGGCAATCCCTTTTTCTCGTAATATTGAATTAGACTTTTTCCGGTCTTTCCGAGTCCCATTAATAAATCCATAGGCACCTCTAACACAAAGCAATGGTTACAATAACAATGAGCACGCTAATAACATAGGACGCCAACACAATGGACTTTTCGCTATTTCCCTTCATCTCAAAGTGATGATGAAGGGGTGCCATTAAGAATAATCTTTTTTTCGTTCTTTTATAGTGGAGGACCTGTGCTATCACGGAGAGAGTTTCCACTACATAAAATAAGCCAAGGATAATAAGGTGAAATGGCATTCGCAGAACCATGAAGGACGCTGCCAAAAAGCCACCTATAAATAGGCTCCCCGTGTCTCCCATAAAAACCTTGGCGGGGTTGAAGTTATATACCAAAAATCCCAAAAGAGCCCCGGAGAGGATAAACGAGAGAAACCTGACATCCGTTTGTGTGAATAGACCAGAAAGAATACCTAAACCGACCAGGATAATAGCACTAACTCCTGCCGATAGTCCGTCTAATCCGTCTGAAAGGTTTACTCCGTTTGTCGTTCCGGTAATCATAAGGATTACAATTGGATAATATACTAATTTTAAATCAAGCTCTCCTTTTGTGATGGGGAGAATGATACTGGTATCGATTTTTAAATAATAATGGGCAATGAAAATAATAAGAATGGAAAACAATAATTGCATAAAGAACTTTTCTCTTGCTGTTAAACCTAGGTTGTTTTTCTTTTTGATTTTTGCCATATCGTCCATATACCCCGTGATTCCATATAGCAGTGCCGAAGATGCTATGAAAAAAACGACGCCTTTATTTTGTGCAAAGGTAAAGGTATAAATCAGGGATAAAAGAAGAAAAGTTGCGATGAAAAACAACCCTCCCATGGTTGGAGTTCCCGCTTTTTTTAAGTGAGATTGGGGTCCATCTTCCCTAATTTCTTGTCCCAGTTTTAAATTGTTGAGATACTTAATTGTGGGCTTTCCCAAAAGCAAGCTTACGATGAACGCACTCACAAAATATAAAATTTCCATACTTCCCCCATTACTCAAATTTCAAGATCAATTCCGTTTCCTTTGATATGGCCTCACCATGTACAATGGATTGCCATATGCAGTGCCCTTCTCCTTCTATGGAGTAGTGAATATTTAGTTTCTTTGCCAATGTTTTTGCCTCCTCCACAGTCATGCCTGTAAAGTCGGGCATAATTTTATCTTTTGGTGCTTTTTTCAATATCAAATCAACGATGGAACCCTTTTGAATATATACTCCCCCTTGGGGACTCATTTCAGAAACAATATAATTGTTATCTGTGATATCCTGCTCAATATAATACTGTAATCCGGCTTCTCTCAATGATTTGGCTGCGTCCACCAACGTCATTCCAATGACATCGGGAATTTGTGTGGTTTGTTCCCCCTGCTGTTCATTATCTGCACTGGGATGAATTCCCATAAGAGGAAGAGCTTCTCTCATAATATTGGCACTGACAGGCCCCGCAACGGCGCCACCAAAGCTAACTCCCTTTCCTGGCTGATCTACAACGACCAGTACCAGTAAACGAGGATCTTCGATGGGAGCAACTCCAACAAAACTTGCCACATACTTGTCTTTCATGTAGACACCATGTTCGGCAATCATACTGGTTCCACTCTTTCCTCCAACTCTGTAGCCTTCAACCATTCCTCTTTTATTTCCATGGATTACGGCGTATTCCATAATCTCTCGCATCTTGTCAGAGGTAAATTTACTGATGACTCGACGTCTGGATTGAACTGGTATGCGAACTGTTTCCCCGTCTTTGTAACGAATTTCTTTTACGATTCTCGGAACCAGCAAATCACCACCATTAACGATGGCAGCAATTCCCATGGCAACTTGGATATTGGTGGCGGCAAGACCCTGTCCATAGGTTGCCGTAGCCAAACGAACTGGCGTCATCTCTTGAATGGAGTTGGGGATAAGACCAGCCTGTTCTCCATTTAATTCAATCCCGCTTTTTTCCCCAAACCCAAAGGCTTTGATATATTTTAAAAACTTTTCTCTTTGAAGAATCCGTCCAATTTGTACAAAAGCCACGTTGCAACTTTCTGAGAATGCATCGGTTATATTGAGTTGCCCATGGGGGTTTTCCCAACGGACACAACGCAATGTGACTCCAGGAATATCCGTGATGGCACCATTACAATATAATTCTGTGCTATCGTCTACCATCCCTTCCTCAATGGCCGCGGCCAAAGTGAAAGCTTTGAAAGTAGACCCTGGTTCATATAGGGTATTGACATTTAAGTTTTGCCAATTCTTTGCCCATAAGTCAACCATTTCCTCGGATTCTTTGTCTTCCCACTCTTTTGCCTGCTCATCGCTAATTGGCAATCGTGGATTGTTATTATCGTAGGTGTTGGTATCGGTCATGGCCAAAATATCACCTGTTTTCGGATCCATCACCAATACAGATACAGCTTTTGCCGCATTATCCACCAGAGCTTTCATACATTCTTCATGGGCGATTCTCTGGATTCTATCATCAATGGTTAGAACCACATCTCCATATCCAGACCCACCATAGGTCGTCTTATTCATGAAGGGAAGATCTACATTCCGATTATCGGTCATTTTAACCACTCGTGAGGGTCGACCATGGAGTTTTTCATTGTACGTTAATTCAATTCCCGATAGCCCCTGTGCGTCAATATTTGTGAAACCGAGAATATGATTATAGATCACTCCATCGGGATAAAATCTCTTATTTACTTCAGAAATTTCCAACCCATCCATCCGAGGCGATTGATATAACTTATTTTTTTCTTCCTCCGTGGCATAGAGAGCAATTTGAAATCTCCTGTTCTTTTTTATTTTCTCCCTTATGTCCCCCTTCTCCATGGAAAAAACCTCACATATTGTATCAATAACGAGGTCTTTATCATCTTCTGATTCAATGGTCTGAAAGGCCTTGGGATTCAACCAGATTCTATATCTTGGTACAGAAATGGCAATTCTATTCCCTTCTCGATCTAGGATTTCTCCACGTACTCTTTGGTTCTCATAGGTTTTTGTCCACTGCTCCAGTGCCTTTTTCTTGTATTCTTCGCCATGGACAACGGAAACTGACACATAGGTATACGCTATGTACACACCAATGAGGAGTAATATTATATTTGAAAAAAGGACTCTTTTTCTATTGAAACGTCCCCTATTGTACACAGCCCTTTTTTTCATCATTTACCGCCAAATAAAGTTGTAAGTATTCCAAACACCTTTTCTTCATTCACTTTCTTCCTCGCCACCGTATTTTCCTTGGAGTTAATATAGACCTTGTTTTGCTCTGTCGGATATACCATACCCAATTTCGCCATGGCTTCTTCCTCGATCCGTTTGCCATTTTTAATTCTTTCAAGCTTAGCCTGGGCTTCTCGTACTTGTTTTTCTAACCGACTATTTTCCATTTGTATTTTTTTTATGTTGTCCTGCATTGTGGACAGAGATTGCATTTCATCAATAGCTACCAAACTTAAAGAAACCAACACAAAAAGGAGGGTGAGTCCGTACATTCGTCCCAAAATACTTTTCTTCTTTCTTTTGGGCTTTTGAGCTTTTGCTTTTTCCTCAGAATGAACCTCCATCTCCTCTGGTTCATATGTATAAGCTAAGTTTGTCATACTACCCTCCTAATTTTTCAATTACTCTCAATTTTGCACTATGAGACCTTGTGTTTTCCTGCAACTCATCTTCTGTTGCAACAATGGGTTTTTTGGTGATAATTCTTACTTCCGCTTTTTTGTTGCAAGTACAAATGGGTGATTTGGGTGGACACACACATTCTGACTCTGCTAAGCGGAAAGCGTTTTTTACGATGCGATCTTCTAAGGAGTGAAAGGATATGATGGCCAACCTTCCTCCGGTCTTTAATAGACGAATCATCTGAGGAATCGCTTCCTCTAGAGCGCCAAGTTCATCGTTTACAGCAATTCTCATTCCTTGGAACACACGCATCACCGATTTCCATTCCTGCTTTTTTGCTTCTCTGGGCAAGGAGGAAAGAACTGTATCTACCAGTTGTTTGCTTGTTTCATAGGGTTCCAGCACACGTCTTTGGACGATATTTCTTGCAATCCTCCCCGCGTACCTTTCCTCGGCAAAATCCTTCAAGATATGGATCAAATCACTTTCGTTGTAGGCATTTAGAATGTCAGCTGCCGATATTTCTAAAGATTGATCCATCCTCATATCAAGGGGACCATCTTGTAAAAATGTGAATCCTCTGTCTTCTGTGTCGATTTGATGGGAGCTCACTCCAATGTCCATTAAAATTCCATCGAATCCAAAGAGTCCATAGGGCATGAGTTTTTTCACCACATGCCTAAAATTCCCTTCAATGAACTGGACTTTGTCTGCATACTCATGCAATCGAACTTTGGCAGCTTCCAGTGCCTCTCTATCTTGGTCCATGGCAACAAGCTTTCCTGTGGTGAGCTTTTTTGCAATGGCAAGGGAGTGACCTCCTCCACCGACAGTGGCATCTAGGTATAAGCCATCTTCTTTAATATTCAATAGACCAATGCTATCTTCTAGCAATACACTTATGTGATGAAAGTTGCCCATTAGAATACATGCTCCAAAGATTCAAAGAGAGCTTCGGGATCCTCGACAGATTCCTCAATATACTGATCCCATCGTTCTGGGTTCCAAAGTTCTAGTCGGCGACTGACGCCTGTTATCTGCACTTCAGATTCCAGTCCCGCATATTCTCTTAAGTTTTGTGGTATGAGCAGTCTTCCCTGCTTATCATATTCACAGGGAACTGCGTTGGAATAGAAAAATCTCTGTGCTGCACGACTTTCCCTTGAACCAAAGGGTAAGTTGTCAAGTTTTTCTCTGATTTTGTCCCATTGTTCGAGAGTATATATAGAAATACAGCCTTCTAGCCCCTTTGTCATAACAAAAGATTGGCCAAGGCTTTCTCTGATTTTAGAAGGAATAATAATCCTCCCTTTTGCATCCAATGAATGTCTAAATTCACCTATTAGCATAATTTTACTCCCTTATGTGACATTTCACACCACTTCGCTCCACTTATATACATTTTAACCTATTTTATAGGGAAAGTATCCCTTTTTTTCAAATAAAAACAAAGAACGGGACAAAAGTCCCGTTCTTTGTTTTCTTTTCTTTTTTTAGATTATTTGCAAGGAACGACTGGTTCCCAATCGATCAGCTCCGGCTTCTATCATCTTTTCCGCTTCTTCCTTTGAGCCAATTCCTCCAGATGCTTTCACCTTCATCCCATTTCCTGCATGGGCTTTCATGGTTTCAACAGCATCTAGGGTTGCTCCACCGGCCACAAAGCCCGTTGATGTCTTGACATAATCATAGCCTTCTTCTCGGGCAATACGGGTACAGGCAATGATTTCATCTTCGGTTAGGGAGCCCGTTTCCAATATCATCTTCAGACAATGATCTTTGGCAGCCCTTCGAATGGCTCGATACTCCTCTCGAAGAGTTTCCCAGCGTTTTTCTTTGACCCATCCCACATTTTGAACTACGTCCAATTCATCGGCTCCTCTTTGGAGAGCATCTTCAATTTCCTGTACTTTGGTTGCTGTGGTATTGGCCCCAAGAGGAAATCCTATGACCGTTGTTATCTTCACCGCTTCATCCCCCAAACATTCCTTCGCTTCTTCTATTCTAGAGGGGTGAATACACACAGAATGAAATCCGTGGAGTATGGCTTCTTTACACAGAGTTTTAATATCATCTGATGTGGCATCTGGTTTGAGTAGGGTATGATCAATTCGCTTTGCAATTTCCATATTTCTTCCTTTCTGTTTTTGTCTTCATGGCAACAATCACTGTCAAGATTATGACCATTAAAAAATAAATCCCAAATATAGCTTGGCTGAGTTTGATAAAAATTTCCAAAGGAAACATTTGAATGAGTTTTGCCTCAGCATCCAACAACCAGAAATCATTTCGAAACAATATCTTATGAAATAGTTCGAAGAATTGATGAAATCCTATATAGGCAAAGAATCCCAATACCAGAGGCAACACATAGAGAATCCATAGTCTTTGAAAAAGAAAGTTCATTTTTATATGATATAGGAGACACAAAAGAAGGATGCACCATATGAATCCACCAATCCCCAACACATATCGGGCTAGGGTATATAGAAGTTTCACATCTTCCATATGGAGAATTTCTCTCTTCGAATATCCTTCTCCAATGTCGCTTTCTCCCTTATGATCTGCCAAATACTCTAGGATCACATTTAGATTTTCCCGGTACTCAGCCTCATTCCATCTCTCCCAACCAAAAGTTCGTTCCATTTCTTTCACATAAATCCATCTTTGAAAGGTTGTAAAGTATATAGAAAAAACCATGAAAAGTACCATGGTTAAAATCAGAAACCCATAGACGAGAAGACTATGGGTATGTTTTTTTTCCATTATTCAGCCATATTATGATAGACTTCCTGAACATCATCATGTTCTTCCAAAGCATCTATCATTTTTTCCATTGTCGAAAGTCCCTTTTCTGAAATTTCCACTTCATTATCAGGTATATAGGTCACTTCGCTCACTGCCGTTTCATAGCCGGAACCTCTTAGACCTTCTGTAATCGTCACCAAATCCTTGGGATCTGTAAAAATCTCAACGACCTCTTCATCATATTTCACATCATCGGCTCCAAGGTCAATGGCTTCCAACATGAGGGTATCTACATCAATTTTTTCTGTTCTTTCAATGGCGATATATCCCTTCATTTGGAAACTGTAGCTAACACAACCAGTGGTACCTAAATTTCCATTGTATTTATCAAAGATGTGGCGAATATCTGCTGCCGTTCGGTTTCGATTGTCGGTCAAACAATTGACCATCAAAGCGATCCCTTCCACACCATAGCCTTCATACGTAATTTCTTCATAGTTGACACCTTCCAATTCACCGGCGCCTTTTTTAATGGCTCTTTCAATATTATCTGCCGGCATATTGACTGCCTTGGCTTTTTCAATGGCACTCTTCAGCGCAGGGTTAAAATCAGGATTGGATCCGCCATTCTTAGAAGCTACCATGATATATCTTGCAATTTTCGTAAAGGCTTGGGCCCTCTTGGCATCTTCTTTTCCCTTTTTATTTTTAATATTGTTCCATTTCGAATGTCCTGCCATTCTAACTCCCCTTTCTTCTAAACACAATTGGCATATGTCTTTTGTGCTCCGTAATATCTACCATAGATTTTACCCTATTATAGACCCTTTCGTCAACTTTTTCCCCTCGCAACACTTGATTTAAATCAGCATAGGACACTTGCATTTCATCCTCATCGGTTTGCCCTTCATAGAGCCCGGCGGAAGGTGCTTTTTCTAGTATGGTTTTAGAAACTTGTAAAACCTTGGCCATCTCAACCATTTCTTCCTTGTCAAATTCGGCGAAAGGCATCACATCCACCCCACTGTCACCATGTTTTGTGAAGTAACCTGTCAAAAACTCACTTTTATTGGTGGCCCCGGCAACTAGACAATGATTGGCCTGTGCCACTTGATATAAGGCAGCCATACGAAGTCTAGGTTTTAGATTATGATAACTCATCTCGTGGTCCGATGGCGGCAACGCTTTCACCATGGCATCATATACTGGACTTAAATCCACCTTAAGGATGGTTCGATTGCTACCCTTCACTAGCTCCAACGCATCTTTTTCATCTTGTTCTAGAGAATGGATGGGAAGCATCATGGCAATCACCTGTAAGTCTTTCAGCGGTTCCAAAGTTTTAAACAATACAGAGGAGTCTAGTCCCCCTGAAATTCCGAGCACATATCCTTTCATATGGGCATGGTCACAGTATGACAATAGAAATTCCTGTATCTCTTTTATGGTATCTTTCATTTCTTCACCTCTTTACTGAAACATTTTCTTTCCCTCAGTTAGTTCCATGGTTCCTGAAGATAAATCTGTCAAATCAGTCGATGTCTTTTCTATATTTTCTGTGGGAATACGAAGACTTACAAGAACATTCTCTCCAAAGTCAGTATTTACAACCTCTAAATCTCTCCGCCGAATATAATCCAATACTATATTGTAGAGTTCATAGCTCATCTTGCAATGGAGGTCCGTATACTCACGAAATATATGGATTCCAGAAGATTCTATACAACCGGTGGCAGCAGCCATATAGGCTCTAGTAAGTCCACCTGCTCCCAGTTTGATCCCTCCGAAGTAGCGGGTCACCACCAACACCATATTTTCCAATTCATTCATGGTAATGGCTCTAAGGATAGGAAGTCCTGCCGTACCACTTGGCTCCCCATCATCTTCAGCCTTTTGCTTTAACCCTTGATCGGTCAGTGAATAAGCATAACAATGGTGGGTGGCTTTGGGGTGTTTTTGGCGTATTTTTTCCACAAAGGTCTCTGCCTCATCCACGGAAAAAACCATTTTAGATTCTGCCAAAAAAACCGATTTTTTTATCTCATAGACGAATTCTTCTTTCGATTGGGAGGATCTATATCCAATCATATAATCCCTCTCCCTTCGCATATCCAAAAGCTTTTACATAAACTCCGTCCTCATCATGATGAATGGTACATAACTTATGATTTTGCAAGTAGGCGTTCATCTCCGAACCTTCCTCAAAGGTGAAAAAGGTTTCTTCCTCTTGGACTGGACCGAACAATACCTCTTCTATGGTACAAAGGAGTTTATAAATATCTTCTTGATGAAAAGCCGACATCACAATCCCTTGGGTGTCAAATGGCATGATATTTGGTACTCGATCCGCCTTGTTGTACACCGTGATTTTAGGTGTATCTCCTAGAGAAAGTTCTTCCAGGAGTTGTTTTGTAGTTTCTCTTTCCATATCATGATAGGGATTGCTCAAATCCACCACCTCAATCAAGAGGTCCGTACTTTCAATCTCCCCCAGGGTCGATGAAAAAGCATCAATTAATTGGTGGGGTAAATCTCGAACGAGTCCAACTGTATCACTAAGAATCATCTTGGCACCATGGGGCAGCGTAACAAATCTGGCATGGGTATCCAAAGTGGCAAAGAGTCTATCGTCTGCATAAACTTTCTTTTGTTCATTGGCCTCAGTAAACTCGAGGATTCGGTTCAACAAAGTGGATTTTCCCGTGTTGGAATACCCTACAAAGCTTACGGTGGGAAGCTTTGATTCTCTCCGGCTCCTTGCTTTTGTATCTTCCACTTGAGCCGATTTTTTAATACATTCTTTCAATCGGTCAATACTTTTTCTGAGTCTTCTGCGATCTAACTCCAGTTTTTGTTCTCCCTTTCCACGAAGATTTCCTGCGCCACCCTGCCGGTCTAAGTTATTTCTTGCCCCAGCCAGACGTGGATACATATATTCTTTGGTGGCAAGTTCCACCTGCAACTTTCCAAAGTTTGTGGTGGCCCTTTGAGAAAAGAGTTCTAGTATGACCATATTCCTATCCATGACGGGCCGTTCCAAAGCATCAATCAAATGATTCAATTGAGAAGGAGAAACCTCTTCTCCAACAATGACTAGCTCCGCATCCAGTTCCTCAGCCACTTGTTTGAAATACTCCACCTTGCCCTTTCCAAAAAAAGTCTTGGGATCTATTTCTTTTCGGTTTTGATGGCAAGTTGACAACAAAATTCCTCCGGCCGAGGAAATCAAACTCTCCATTTCTCTCTGACGGTAGGAATCCATGTCTGTATTCATAAGGATTAAGATTGCTTTTTTATCTTTAATTTCCACTATATCACCAATTCTATTTTATCATACTTCGGGTATTAATTCACTTCTTGGCAATTCAACAAAAAATCCCGTAGGAATACGGGATTTAGCGTATCATTCTGTTTATTTGTATACCACAATCTCTGCCTTTTCAATAATGACATCCTTGACGGGTTTATCCATTTCTCCCGTTTCTACATTGGCAATTTCATCGACCACATTCATTCCAGAAAAGACCTGTCCAAAGACCGTATGTTTACCATCCAAGTGGAATGTTCCACCCAACTCACGATAGGCTTTAGCATTGACTTCAGGGTATTTTCCGTCCTTGGCCAAATCATCCATTTGCGTTAAAACAGTGTCGTCAACTTTTGAATTTTGTACAATGAAAAATTGACTTCCATTGGAGTTGGGTTGCCCTGTATTGGCCATGGAGAGAGCTCCTCTTGCATGAAAAAGTTCTGATATTTCGTTCTCAAAACCTTCTCCATAAATACTTTCTCCACCCATGCCGGTTCCAGTGGGATCTCCCCCTTGAATCATGAAATCTTTAATGACACGATGGAAAATAATACCATCATAATAGCCCTCTTTGATGTGATCTTTAAAGTTTTTTACGGTTTTAGGTGCCAATTCTTCAAACAAACGAATTTTTATATCACCATGGTTGGTGTGTAAGACGGCAATTTCTTCTCCCTCTTTGGGAAGTTGAAACTGATCTCCCATCGCTTGTAACTCTTCTGAATACTCCACCATGTTTTTATCCTCCTTATGATTTACGTCCTTGGTTTTACATCCCAAACTATTGCTAACGAATAGAATGCAAATGATTGCAATCCATATTTTCTTCATTTCATCCTCCTTTGGGAAATAAAATCAACATCCATATTTCCCACATTTTTTAATACTATTTCTCCCGCTTCCACAGGAGCAAGGACTTTGGCCTCCGCCAAAAAAGTTGATACTTTCTCCTTCTCCTCTTCCGTTAAAGGCCTTGAGCTTTTGACAGCCAGTTTTGACATGGCAGTCCCAACAAAGGAAACCCTCGTGTAAAAAATTGACGTCTCTTCTTGGTGGGCATAGCTCAGCCCTCTGGAGCATCGATTCCCCGTCACCTTTCCATCAAGGATCCATAGCTCACAACCTATTTTACAGTTTTTACACTGAATTTTCAAGATGAAGCCTCCGATGCTTTGCAAAGTGGAACCATATCACTTGAACCGTCCCCTTGATGACAGAACTGATGGAAATTGCCATCCAAATGCCTGCTACCCCGAAAGGTTGCATTAGTGCATAGGCCATTGGAATTCTTAAAATATTTCCAGCAATTCCAACAATAGATGGGGGCTTGGTCATGGAAAGACCATTGAATGCACCGGCTGTAGCAATCTCAACGGCCATGAACAATTGGCTAAAGCTTAAAATAAGCAAGTATAATGCTCCCAACTGTAAAGCCTCTGGCTCATGGAGGAAAAGGGACATGATGGGATATCTCCCCAACCATAACAGTAGGGTTGCAAATATACCGATGCCGACAACAATTCTCATACTTGCAAAATATGCCTCGTTTGCTCTTTTGTGTTTTCCAGCTCCGTAATTCTGTCCCACAAACGTTACATTGGCCGTAGAAAAACCTTCCGAAGTCAACCATGAGATACTCTCCACTTGGCTTCCAATAGAAGCGGCCGCCACGGCAGCCGATCCGAAATCATTGACCATTCTCGATATAAACATGGAGATAAAACAATGAACTGATGATTGCAACGCAGGTGGAAGTCCAAGATGAAGAATTTCTTTCACCTTCTTTGTATCCCAGGCCTTAAGATAATTCACTTGATAATAGAGATAATTCCATTTTCTGCCGATGGTAAGATAAATGAAAAACACAATAACCTGCGCTAGAGCTGTGGCAAGGGCAGCCCCATATATGCCCATTCCAAACCAGCGAATAAAGGCAAAGTCAAGAAACATATTTACACTTACTCCGATGGCAGAAATTTTAAAGGTGGCTTTCGAATCACCTGTTGAATTCAAAATAACTGCTAAAATAGGATTCATAAAGACTAGCACAAAGGCGGGACTCATGGTCTTCAAATATGTAAGTGCATGGGCCAGGGTAACATCATCTTGAATATTAAAAAACGATAGCAATGACTCGCGGAAGAAAAATACAATAGCAGCATAGATACAACCGATGATAAGATTTAGCTTAACACCGGCATTGATATATTCATGGGCATTTTTCATATCACCCCTGCCATAATTTTGACTCACAGTTGCAGCCAAACCCACATTACATATGAGCAAAATAGAAGTTGCCATCCAAAAGAAGAAGCCGCAAATACCAACGGCAGCCACGGCCTCTGTCGAGATACCACCAACCCAAAACAGGTCAGTAAGTGTATATAACATATTTAAAAAACTAGATCCCATAAGCGGTAAGGCAAGCGCCATCATTTTCTTTGCTATGGGACCTTCTGTTAAATCATGCAGTTTCCTCATTGAATCCCTCATCTGTCAAAACCCATATACCATTGTCTGTCATAGCCATGGTATGTTCATATTGGCAAGAAAGAGAACCATCTCTTGTTCTAGCTGTCCATCCATTGGAGTCCAGCTTTACCTTCCAATCTCCTACATTGATCATGGGCTCGATGGTAAACACCATGCCCTTCCGTATCTTTGGCCCTCGTATTCCTGCGTTATAATGAAGCACTTGAGGGTCTTCGTGTATTTTTCTGCCTATGCCATGACCTACAAAGTCACGAACCACAGAAAATCCATGGGTGCGAACAAAATTTTCAATTTCAACCCCAATATCACCAAAGTGAGCTCCGTTATTGGCCACGGCAATACCTCGTAGCAATGCCTCTTCTGTGACTTCCATCAACTCTTTGGCCTCTTCTGAAATGTTTCCCAGTGCATAAGACCATGCGGAATCCGCCAAGTACCCATCCAAGCTAATGACCATATCAATGGTTAGGATATCACCTTCTTTTAAGGGAATATTGGTGGGAAACCCATGGCAGACTTCATCGTTGACACTGGCACAAGTGGCATAGGGAAATCCCATATATCCTTTCTGTGCTGGAAGACCTCCATGTTGACGTAAGTAAGATTCTACAAAAGCATCCAGCTCCAATGTTGTTACTCCCGGCTTCACTCTCTTTTGTAGTTCTTCGTGAATACTCCGGAGAAGTCTACCGGCCCGCTTCATTCCATCTATCATTGTTTGTGATTTTATGCTAATCAAGCTTATCATCTCCTAGAATTTCATTGTATATCAAAGTGATGAAAATAGCAAGATATAAAAACCATGGAGGCTTTCTCCCCTAAGCATCGGAGAAATCCTTCCATGGTTT
>JAUNVC010000025.1:0-2720 GCA_030537875.1 Tissierellia bacterium
TATGCATATATGTTTGGATATCCGGATCGTAGTTTTGGACCTGAGAGACCTATTCTTCGTTCGGAAGTTGCGGTTCTTTTCACGAGACTAAGTGTCGAAACGGGAGACCCAGGTCCATCGGAAACCATATATAGTGATGTCAAACAAGATGCCTGGTATTCAGATGCAGTGCATTATTTGAGTAAAAAAGGGATTATTAAAGGTTATGAAGATGGCACATTTAAACCAGATCAACCGATTAGTCGAGCAGAATTTGCAGCTATCGCAAGCCGATATGAGAGGTACACAGGTGTATCTGTAGAACTTTTTCCTGATGTAAAACCTGACTATTGGGCAGCGGAGGATATTATGAACGCCACAGCAGCAGGTTGGATTACTGGATATCCGGATGGAACATTTAAACCCCTCCAGTCTATTTCTAGAGCAGAAGTTGTTACAATCGTAAATCGCATGCTCAATCGATATGGAGACCGAAACTTTATTCTAGAGCATCTGAAAGATCCTAAGTTTAGAACCTTCATTGATATGGTAGATCTTCAATACTGGGCCTTCGATGCAATTATGGAAGCCACCAATGGACACGATTATCAGCGGCTGGAGGATGGAAAACAAGAAACATGGTTGCAGTTAAATGAAAAAGATTTCTACTACGATAAAAATATGAAAGTATTATATAGATACCAGTAGCGACGAAACATCACCCTTAAGGGTGATGTTTTATCATATGGCACATTGAATTAAAAAATGCTATACTACATCTAAGGAGGTTAGAATGAAAAAAATTTGTATTTCTATTGTACTTGTGCTTATGCTCTTAACAAGTGTCATTCATGGGGCTGGGATACGCCTATGGGTGAGTGGTCATTTTGTGGAAGGAGAAGTGCCTCCCTTTGTGGAAAACGAAAGGACCATGGTTCCCTTACGTTTGATTTCCGAAACCTTCGGATATCAAGTAGAGTGGATTGAAGCCACGCAACAAGTTCGGATTACGGGGGATAAGACCATTGTTCTTCAGTTGGGTGTGGCCTATGCAGATATTGATGGTATGCAAATTCCCTTGGAGGTTGCGCCCGTGGTTCGCGAGGAAAGAACCTTTGTTCCACTGCGTTTTATTGCGGAAACCTTTGGACATCGGGTGGATTGGGATCAGGAACATCAAGTGGCCATCATCGGGGAAGGATACGTGGCAGGACAAGGCACTGAGGTGGCTGAGACTCCGGCGGTGCAGGAAGATGAAGAAGAGACGGTCCAAACTTCTAGAAAGGAACCTTTTATTCCCGCTTCACAATTTGCCAACGGCAGGATTATCGGCAATAAAAAGTCGATGAAATACCATTGTCCCCATATGAGAGATTATCACAAGGTCAAATTTGAAAATGCGGTTTTCTTTGACACAGAGGAGGAAGCCAAGGCAGCCGGCTATGTACGAGCCAAACAATAAAGAGGGGACTCCCTCTCTTTTTTGATGGATTGACAGAGATAGAATCTTTCTTTATAATAAAATTGGAACGATGTTCTAATTTAACGGAGGAAGATATTATGCAGAGGAAAAAGACCATTGGCATTTCTGTAGATAGCAACTGTGGAATCACTCCAGAGGAGGCAAACCAACTAGGAATCCATTTGGTATTCATGCCCTTTTTTATTGAAGAGAACATTCACTATGAATATGAGGGATTCTCGACAGAGGAGTTCTTTCGCTTGCAAAAATCCGGTGTTGAGATACGAACGTCCATGCCGTCCCCCAAGGATTTGATGAAGGTTTGGAGTGAGATGTTGCAACACTATGATCACGTCATTCATATTCCCATGGCCAGAGGATTGAGTAGTTCTTATGAATCTGCTGCTATTTTTGCTGAGGAATTTAAAGGACGGGTGATTGTTTTAAAAAACGATCGAATTTCCATAGCCCAACGATTTTGTGTACATCGAGCTTTAGAGCTCATAGAAGATGGAAAGTCCGTTGAAGATGTTGTAGAGGTGCTGGAGGAAGAAAACGGAGATTTTAGAATTTTTTTGGCCGTAGATGACCTAACCTATTTAAAACAGGGAGGCAGATTGAGCCCAACGGCCGCTGCCATTGGGCAACTGCTCCAAATCAAGCCAATTTTGAAGTTTGAAGGAGAAAAAATCGACGCATTTGCAAAGGCTAGAGGCATGGTTCAAGGGAAGAAGAAAATGTTGGAAGCGGTGGAACAAGTGAGAAGAGATTTATTTGCAGGTTCTGCAGTGGATATTGCTTTGGCCTATGCTGGCGATGAGGCTTTGGGACAGGATTGGTTAAAGACTGCCCAACAAGCCTTTCCAAAAGATACGTTACTGATGGATAGATTGCCCCTATCCATTGTTGCGCATACAGGGCCAGGAACCTTAGGAATTGGAATTATGAAAAGACACAAAGGCTCGTAAGAGCCTTTGACAAATGGAGTACGGAACGCGGAGGTAAAAATGCATACATACGATTTTATTGATGTAGAGGTACAGGGCGGCGTAAGAGCCGGAAAAACAGATGCTTTTAAGACGTGCATATCCATCGTCACTGAAAAAGCAAAAGAGGGATGGGAACTGGTTCAGATTCTACCTGTGATCAACGAAAAATCAGGAGTTGGAAGTTTGGTACACTATACAGTCATCCTTAAAAAATAGAGAAATAAAATGCTCGGTAGATGGACAGGAATCGTTAAAGATAGAGAAATCTCTATCTTTTTTCATTCAGAAGG
>JAUNVC010000025.1:2820-8471 GCA_030537875.1 Tissierellia bacterium
GTAGGACTTATGGCATAGAAGATTTAATTATATGTCCATAGATTTATATAAAAATAAAACGAATTTCTTCAAAACATATGAAAATGGGTATAGATATTTTAGGTGCCAAAAGGCACAAAGGAGGTATTTTATGGTAGGAACCATTTTAAAACAAGAGGCTGGACATCTCTATACGACCGATGAGGCAATGGTGGTAAGAAAAATACAAGCGGTGGGGGAAGATATCCCAAGACATAATCACCCCGGCTACAATATCTTTTTCATCACGGTGAAAGGCGCCATAGATGTGACTTTGAACGGAGAAGAAAACTATGATCTCATGCCTGGAAAGATTCTTCATTTTGATGGAGACAATTTCATCGAAGGAAAGATCAAAGAAGACTTGGAAGCTTTCGTGGTATTGGTTAAAAAGGCAGCATAATGGATAAGACACGGCAAATGAAAGATTTTGTTCCCTCCTATGATAAAGAAAAGCTACAATATGTGCTGGAAATCAAGGAGGCGTTCAACAGGGGAGAGTTCTCCTTGGAAGAGGGACAAAGACGGTTAAGAGAACGGGTGACAAGCCTGAAACCATACGAGATTGCCCTTGCAGAGCAGGAACTAAAAGAATTTGAAGACGATGAATGTCGCAAGGAAGACATCCAAAGTATGTTGGCTCTTTTTGATGGTCTTTTGGATCGGTCTCGACCAGAGCTGCCAGACCATCACCCCATTTCCTGTTATTACAGGGAAAACGAGGCCCTCAAAAAGATTTGTTTGGAGATTGAGGACTTGGTCCAATATCCTCTCATCAAAAATCAATGGTTGGAACTATATGACCGATTGGATGCGTGGAAACTGCACCTCTCTCGAAAGCAAAACCAACTCTATTCCATCTTGGAGCAAAAGGGGTTTGATCGTCCCACGACCACCATGTGGACTTTGGATAATTTCATTCGGGATGAGATTCGCGATGCAAGGAAGTTGTTAGAAGAAGACCGAGAAGATGACTTTATTGCCATGCAAGGAACCATCGTGGCCGACCTACGGGATCTGATGGAGAAGGAAGAAACCGTACTCTATCCCACGTCCATGGCCATGATTTCCCCAGAGGAATTTATGGATATGATGGAAGGGGATCAAGAAATTGGATTTGCTTGGATTGAGGTACACCATGAAGAGGAGAAGGCCTCGCCAGAGACAGAGAAGACATCGGGACTGGAAGAAGAGTTGGCGGCGCTTTTGGCCAAACACGGATTTGCAGCCTCTTCGGAGCAAAAGGAATTGGATGTGGCCCAAGGGAAGCTTACCTTGGAGCAAATCAATTTGATTTATAAACATATGCCGGTGGATATATCCTATGTAGATGAGAAAGAAATCGTCAAGTTCTATACGGATACGGCCCATCGGGTGTTTCCCCGGAGTAAAAATGTCATCGGCAGAGATGTGAAGAATTGTCATCCCCGTGGATCGGTCCATATCGTAGAAGAAATTATCGACAAATTCCGCAGAGGGGAAGAAGATACGGTGGAGTTTTGGATCAATAAGCCAGATCTCTTTATCTACATCTATTATGTGGCCGTTCGGGATGAACAAGGAAACTTCCGAGGGGTCATTGAGATGATGCAGGATTGCACCCATATTCGAAGGCTCCAAGGGTCTCGCACCCTGTTAAATTGGGAAAAAAGTGAAAGGGGAGATGGGGAGAAAGAAGATGAAAAGACTCCGACACCTTCCACGGAAAAAGAAAGGGATCCATCCATGCAGGAGACGAAACCAACCATAGAGGAAAGAGAAGATGGTTTGGTGTTTCATCCAGACACAAAACTAAAAGATATTTTAGAAGCCCATCCATGGCTCAAGGAAGAAATGGAGGATATTCACCCCAACTTCCGGATGTTAAAGACACCCCTTGCTCGGGTCATGATTCCTGTGGCCACCATCCATATGATGAGTGAAAGAACGGGAATGCCAGAGGACGAGCTCATAGAAAAGATCAAAGAAAAAATAAAAAACCACTAGAGAGTTCCTCTT
Organism: Tissierellia bacterium; assembly: GCA_030537875.1. GTDB lineage: Bacteria > Bacillota > Clostridia > Tissierellales > Peptoniphilaceae > Ezakiella. The sequence continues at coordinate 4,837 of JAUNVC010000025.1, forward strand.
CGGAGGGATTCTTTATATTACAATTTCATTACATTTTTCAAAATACGGGATTTATTTCTCCATCTTCAGCACTATGGATTTGACAAATTCATCTTCTTTCTATATAATTGGAGGGTAAATCTCTTTCGATCGACCATGGTCGAACGTTGAGGAGGTGAGGTTGTGAGAGATAGAATCACCTTGGAATGTACGGAATGCAAACAGCGGAACTATGTTTCAAACAAAAACAAGAAGAACACCACCGAAAGAGTGGAGCTCAACAAGTATTGTAAGTTCTGTAACAAGCACACTGTTCACAAGGAAACCAAGTAAGAAAGGATGTTTCAATGGCTACGGAAGTACAAGTTAAAAAGCAAGGGAAACTAAAAACCTATTTGCGCGGTGTACGAACGGAATCCAAGAAGGTCGTTTGGCCTACATTTAAACAGCTGATGAGTTATACTGGCATCGTTATTGTCGTAAGTGTATTTGTCAGCTTGATTGTGTATGCATTGGACTTTCTCATCGGTTACGTATACCGGCTCGTTCTCTAGAGATGAATCAAGAGAGAAAGAAAGAGGCCAAATGGTATGTAGTTCATACATACAGCGGGCACGAAAACAAAGTAAAGGCAACCTTGGAAAAAATGGTCGAGAACCGAGGCTATGTGGATGATATCTTCGATATTGTCGTACCCACGGAAAATTATTATGACAAGAATACCCCCGGAAAACAAAAGACGAGGAAGCTCTTTCCCGGCTATGTATTGGTAAATATGATCGTCGATGATGAGAGTTGGTATATTGTTAGAAACACCCGTGGTGTCACAGGCTTTGTAGGGCCTTCCGGAAAACCGGTGGCGCTCACAGACCGAGAACTGAAACGGTTGGGGATGACCGATGAGATTCCCGCCAAACCGGTGGATGTGAAAGTGGGAGATCGCGTTTTAATCATGTCCGGTGCTATGCAAGATATGATAGCAACAGTTCAAGAGGTTGACGAAAAGACAAGAAAACTAAAGGTTACTGTAGAGATGTTCGGTCGTGAAACCTTAACGGACCTCGAATACGAGCAAATCGAAAAAATCTAAAAATGAAGTGGGAGATCGCTCCGTCGTACCACTAAAGAATCAAGGAGGAAACTATGGCTAAGAAAGTGTTAGCACTTGTTAAATTGCAAATCCCTGCCGGAAAGGCAACCCCTGCACCACCTGTTGGAACCGCTTTGGGACCCCATGGTGTAAATATCATGCAATTTACTAAAGAATTTAACTCAAAAACCGCTGATCAAGCAGGACTTATCATTCCTGTCGTTCTTACGGTATATCAAGACAGATCTTTTACCTTTATCACAAAGACTCCACCGGCTGCCGTGCTCATTAAAAAAGCATTGAAACTCGACAGCGGTAGTGGTGAACCCAACACGAAAAAAGTTGGAAAGATTACCAGAGATCAGCTTCGCGAAATAGCTGAGCTAAAAATGCCTGACCTCAACGCAGGAAGCATTGACGCTGCTATTAACATCATCGCAGGTACGGCCAGAAGCATGGGCGTCGAAGTAGAGAAATAAGTGGAAGAGAAATCGTTAGGACCACAAGGAGGTAAACATGGCAAAAAAAGGTAAGAAATACCGTGAGGCGGTAAAATTATATGACAAGCAAGAACTGATGGATGTGAAAGAGGCCATTGAAACCTGTTTAAAGGTGGCAACGGCCAAGTTTGATGAAACCATCGAACTTCATATTCGTTTGGGCGTAGACAGTCGTCACGCCGATCAGCAGGTTCGTGGTGCAATCGTTCTTCCCCATGGAACGGGTAAGACGAAAAAAGTTTTGGTTATCACCAAAGGCGACAAGGAAAAAGAAGCCCAAGAAGCAGGTGCCGATTATGTGGGCGCAGAGGACATGATTGAAAAGATCCAAAAAGAAAATTGGTTCGATTTCGATGTACTCATTGCAACACCCGATATGATGGGTCTTGTCGGTCGTTTGGGTAAGGTGCTTGGTCCCAAGGGACTCATGCCCAACCCCAAGAGTGGTACCGTAACTCCCAATGTTGGCAAAGCAGTGGAAGAAGTGAAGGCAGGTAAAGTCGAATATCGTTTGGATAAGGCCAACATCATCCATATTCCCATCGGGAAGAAGAGCTTTGGCGCAGAAAAACTGGAAGAAAACTTAACAGCACTTATGGAAGCCGTAGTGAAGGCAAAGCCCGCAGCTGCGAAGGGAAAATATCTTCGTTCCATCACCATCACCCCCACTATGGGCCCTGGTGTGAAGATTAATCCCATCAAGTTTTCCGTTTAACCATTTGATAGATAGGAGGTCTCAGTCGAGACCTCTTTTTGATTAAAAAAGAACATAAAAAAAGCCACTCAGTGGCTTTTTTCTTTAGATTATTGTTTTGAGCTCCGGGCCATATGGACCATGAAGGCGAAGGCGCCCAGAGAGAGGAGGATTCCCAGCCATCCCCATAGGGTCAGCTGAATCTTAAAGACTCCCACCTCGGAGAGAAACTCCCGAAAACTTGGCACCTCAATGGGGCTGTCAAAGAGATTCCCAAGAACCTTGTTGGCAGCGTTTCCAACCTTGTAGATACCGTCATAGACGATGTAAATGAAACGCTTCAAAATACCGCTCATGCTGGTTATAAAAAACACTGCAAAGACAGGATAGATGAGAGTCGTAATCTTTTGAATGGTAAAGGGCCGTTTTTTTTCTGTGGTTTTGTGGAGGATGGGAAGGAGAAGACTCAATACCGATAGTATCCAGAAAATGAAAAAGACAATGGTAAGAAAGAGATTGATTCTCGCTCCAGAAGCTGCAAATTGGGATATTTCCATTGCATCCGTTGAAGTGACGCTTCCGCCCAAGGCTCCTGCTTCTGTTTTCACCTTGGCCATAGGTAGAAACCAGAGAATGGCGCAGACTAGGAGAATTCCTATCCCTATCATCATCAAGGTACGTTGTGGCATCTTTGAAGAGAGGGGGGACTTGGTTTCTTTTGTTTCATTGGAAAGATGTACATTTTGTTCCATGGATTAGGACCTCCTTAGATATTTTTGCAAGGTTGGGGACTGGATAAAAGCGAGGATGGCGACTTGAAGTATGGATAGAAGGATGCCAATCCATGTCCAAGCGTTGGTTTTCACAAACAAGGCTTGTTTCATCTCGTTGAAATCGCTCTTTACCATGGCTGGGTCTGCCACGGAAGTACGCATAAGGGCCTTGATGAATCCTGCACTGGAAGTGCCCACCAAGAGGAAATAGAGGGGAATCAGCAGGGCGAATAAAGTCAGTACGGGATAGAGATAGGAAGGTCGTGAAGCCTTCTTTAGATGTTGAAAAAGTAGAAAAGCTCCAAAACCCCATAATACCAAGGCGAGAATCGTTAGAATCGGATTCAGCTGGAAGAGCGATCCAGTGGTTGTGAGATGTTTTCCGAGACCTGTGTTGACTAAAAATCCCAGTCCAAAAGTCCCGAGGTTCAGTCCAAATTTGAGAAGTGGCAAGAACCAGAAAAGAAGCAAAATGACATGTAAAGCTGCCACTCCAAAGGTCATCAATTGGTGAAGATCGGTTGTTTTACCCTTCTCCACCCTGGGCTGATAGGAAGTGTTTTGTTCCATAAGTTCCTCCTTTAATTGAATATTGTTGT